>NZ_RZSJ01000814.1:0-2074 GCF_003998025.1 Mesorhizobium sp. M8A.F.Ca.ET.021.01.1.1 | reverse complement strand
CTCGACGTCAATGCCGGCGTCACCTCGGTCAACCCGAACGAAACCGAACCTGGTCTTTTGGTGCAGACGCTGGAAATCGTCCAGGGCCTGGTCGATCTGCCGCTGTCGATCGACAGTTCCGTCACCGCCGCGATCGAGGCCGCGCTGAAGGTCGCCAAGGGCCGCCCGCTGGTCAACTCCGTCACCGGCGAGGAGGAGAAACTCGAGGCCATCCTGCCGCTGGTCAAGAAATACAACGTGCCCGTCGTCGCCATCTCCAATGACGAGACCGGCATTTCGATGGATCCGGACGTGCGCTTCGCCGTCGCCAAGAAGATCGTGCAGCGCTGCGCCGATTTCGGCATTCCGGCGCACGACGTCGTTGTCGACCCGCTGGTCATGCCGATCGGTGCGCTTGGCGATGCCGGCCGCCAGGTGTTCGCGCTCTTGCGCCGCCTGCGCGAGGAGCTCAAGGTCAACACCACCTGCGGCCTCTCCAACATCTCCTTCGGCCTGCCGCACCGCCATGGCATCAACGCCGCATTCATCCCGATGGTAATCGGCGCCGGCATGACCTCGGCGATCATGAACCCGGTTCGCCCACAGGAAATGGAAGCCGTGCGCGGCGCCAACGTGCTCAACGGCACCGACGAGAACTGTACCAACTGGATCCGCACCTACAAGGACTACAAGCCGGCCGAAGGCGGTCACCCGGTGGCGGCGCCGACAGCGGTCAATGCACCGGGCGAAGGCGGCGGCAATGGCGGCCGCCGGCGCGGTGGCCGTGAAGCCCGGATGGGCCGGGGATAAGCGCGCAATCGTGAATTCACCTGCAAACATTACCGATCCGCTCGTGCTGTTCATGCCGTCAGGCAAGCGCGGGCGGTTCCCTGTCGGCACGCCCGTGCTCGACGCCGCGCGTCAGCTCGGCGTCTATGTCGAAAGCGTGTGCGGCGGGCGCGCCACTTGCGGGCGCTGCCAGATCGAGGTGCAGGAAGGTAATTTCGCCAAGCACAAGATCACCTCCTCAAACGACCACATCTCGCCCAAAGGCCCCAAGGAAGAGCGCTACGAGCGTGTGCGCGGCCTGCCCGAACGGCGCCGCCTCTCCTGCTCGGCGCAGATCCTCGGCGATCTCGTCATCGACGTGCCGCAGGATACCGTCATCAACGCTCAGACCATCCGCAAGGATGCCGACACCAGGGTGATCGCCCGCGATACGGCGATCCGCATGTGTTATGTCGAGATCGAAGAGCCCGACATGCACAAGCCCCTGGGCGATCTCGACCGGCTCAAGATCGCGCTGATGAAGGATTGGGGCTTTAAAAACCTCGAATTCGACTTCTACCTGCTGCCGCAGGTGCAGGGCATATTGCGCAAGGGCAACTGGACCGCCACCGCCGCCATCCACAAGGATGCCGACAGCGACATAGCGCGCGTCATCGCGCTATGGCCGGGCCTCAAGAACGAGGCCTATGGCCTGGCCTGCGACATCGGCTCGACCACCATCGCCATGCATCTGGTGTCGCTGCTGTCGGGCCGCGTCGCCGCCTCTTCGGGTACGTCGAACCCGCAGATCCGCTTCGGCGAGGATCTGATGAGCCGGGTCTCCTATGTGATGATGAACCCGGATGGCCGCGAAGGCATGACGGTTGCTGTCCGCGAGGCGATCTCCAGCCTCGTCGATAAGGTCTGCGCCGAAGGCAACGTCCAGCGCAACGACATCCTGGATTCCGTCTTCGTCGGCAATCCGATCATGCATCACCTGTTCCTCGGCATCGATCCGACCGAGCTCGGCGGAGCCCCCTTCGCGCTCGCGGTCTCCGGCGCGGTCCGCATCAAGGCATCCGATATCGGCCTCAAGCTCAACCAGGGCGCGCGCCTCTATATGCTGCCTTGCATCGCCGGCCATGTCGGCGCCGATGCGGCGGCGGTGACGCTGTCGGAAGGCCCGCATCGCCAGGACGAGATGATGTTGATCGTCGATGTCGGCACCAATGCCGAGATCGTACTCGGCAATCGCGCGCGTGTTGTCGCTGCCTCCTCGCCCACCGGTCCGGCCTTCGAAGGCGCCGAAATCTCAGGCGGCCAGCGG
>NZ_RZSJ01000813.1:0-2091 GCF_003998025.1 Mesorhizobium sp. M8A.F.Ca.ET.021.01.1.1 | reverse complement strand
GCGTTCAATAATGTTAGACGCGGCGCTTCTTGCGCGGGCGGCAGCCATTGTGCGGGATCGGCGTCACATCACGGATCGAGGTGATGGTGAAACCGGCCGCCTGCAGGGCGCGCAGCGCCGATTCACGACCCGAGCCCGGTCCGCAGACCTCGACTTCGAGCATGCGCATGCCGTGTTCCTGGGCCTTCTTGGCAACGTCCTCGGCAGCCATCTGGGCGGCGAACGGGGTCGACTTGCGCGAACCCTTGAAGCCCTGGGCACCGGCCGACGACCAGGCGATCGAATTGCCCTGCGCGTCGGTGATGGTGATCATCGTGTTGTTGAAGGTCGAATTGACGTGGGCAACGCCCGACGAGATGTTCTTGCGTTCGCGGCGGCGAACACGTGCGGCTTCCTTGGCCATGGTAGTCCTTTCAGTTGATCTCTACACCGCCGTAATGCCAGCGGCTCCACCTTACTAAGGGAGTAGGGGAATAGGGCAGTAAGGGAGTAGGGAAAAATGCGACCCGATCGACGGGCATTCCCTACTGCCTTACTCCCCTACTCCCTTATTCCCCTAAAAATTACTTCTTCTTGCCGGCAATCGACTTGGCCGGGCCCTTGCGGGTACGTGCATTGGTATGGGTGCGCTGACCGCGAACCGGCAGCGAGCGGCGGTGACGCAGGCCGCGGTAGCAGCCGAGGTCCATCAGACGCTTGATGTTCATCGACACTTCGCGACGCAGGTCGCCTTCGACCTGGTAATCGCGGTCGATGGTCTCGCGGATCTGCAGCACTTCCGCGTCGGTCAGCTGGTTGACGCGGCGCTCGGCGGGGATGCCGACTTTGTCGACGATCTCCTGGGCGAACTTCTTGCCAATGCCGTGAATGTACTGAAGCGCGATGACGACGCGCTTGTTGGTCGGAATGTTGACGCCGGCTATACGAGCCATGTTCTTCTCTTCTCCATGTGGACCGGACGACCTTAAACAAGGCAGATCCCGGCGCTGTTCAAATTGCCCCGCGTCCGGTGGAGGCCGGCCCTTGCGGGAGTTTCCAGTTCAAAGCGACTGCCTTGCCCTTGCGGACAAGCAAAGTGCGCACCTGATAGGAAGACGGGCCGCCATACCGCAGCGAACCGTCTCCGTCAAGCTTAATCTTTAAATTCCCTTACCGCGCCTTTGCGGCCGCGGCGAGCACGGTCTCGATCTCGGCGGTCACCGCGTCGATACTGGCCATGCCGTCCACAGTCTTGAGCTTGCCCTTGGCATAGTAGTAGCCGGTCAGCGGAGCGGTCTTCTTGTAGTACTCCCGCAGGCGCTCTTCGAACACAGCGGGATTGTCGTCCTTGCGCACCGGCTGGCCGGCGGCCTTGGCATCATCGGCGCGCTTGACGATGCGGCCGACCAAAGCCCTGTCATCGACGACCAGTTCGATAACCGTATCGAGACCAATGCTGCGCTCCGAGAGCATCGATTCAACCGCATCGGCCTGCACAAGCGTACGCGGGTAGCCGTCGAGGATGAACCCCTTGGCGCAGTCGGCCTGATCGATACGTTCTGCGACGATGGCGTTGACGATGGCGTCGGATACCAGTTCTCCAGCATCCATCACCGCCTTGGCGCGCTTGCCGACCTCGGTACCCGCCTGGACGGCGGCACGCAGCATGTCACCCGTCGAGAGCTGGGGAATGCCGTGTTTTTCTACCAGTCTTTGTGCTTGTGTCCCCTTGCCCGCCCCCGGCGGCCCAAGCAAAATCAACCTCATCTGGCTTTCTTCCCCCCGCGCAGCTTCGACTTCTTGATCAGGCCTTCATACTGGTGCGCGATCAGGTGACCCTGAATCTGCGCAACCGTATCGAGCGTGACACTGACCACGATCAGAAGCGATGTGCCACCAAGGTAGAATGGTACGCCAGTCGCCGAGATCAGGAACTCCGGCAGCAGGCACACCAGCACCAGATAGATGGCGCCGACGACGGTGATGCGGGTGAGAACGTAATCGATGTAATCGGCGGTGCGCTCGCCCGGGCGATAGCCCGGGATGAAGCCCGAATGCTTCTTGAGCTGGTCGGCGGTGACCTTCGGGTTGAAGACAATCGCAGTGTAGAAG
>NZ_RZSJ01000812.1:0-2098 GCF_003998025.1 Mesorhizobium sp. M8A.F.Ca.ET.021.01.1.1 | reverse complement strand
TCATGGGATAGATGGCCAGCACCTTCTGCCAGGCCTCGAGCGCCGATTGCTTGTGACCGGTCTCCGCCATGATCTGGGCCAGGCCCGACAGCGCGCCGAAATGGCGTGGCTCGAGCTGCAGCGTGCGGTCGATATCGGCCATCGACTTGCCGTAGTTCTTCATCATGAAATGCACGGTGGCGCGGCGGTTCCAGCCTTCGGCATAGCTCGGCTGCAAGGTCACCACCTGGTCCAGGAAATCGAGCGCGACGTCGAACTTCTGATCGTTCATCGCATTTTGCGACCACTGCATCATCAGGTCGATCGAGGCGCTGCCGGACTGGAACCATTCGTTCCAGATGTTGCCGGCAATGCGCTCGGCGGCCTTTTCGTTGCGCTCGCGCTTCAGGTCGGAGAACAGCCTGTCGAGCCGGGCCTGTTTCGTCATCGGCGGGGCCGGAGTGTCCGGGGCCGCCGGCTGGGCCGCCTGATCGTTCGCTGCCCTGGCCGCTATGCTAACGGCACCGGAAAGAGGGAAAGCGATCAAAAATGCAAAAAGAATCCGCATCGCCCGACTCTAGTCCCGGGCGGCGGAACATCAAAGTGAATTCAACGTGGGAAGGTCGGCTCGCCGACAAGCATCAATGGGCGGAGGCAAAAAGCCTCCGGCCGAAAACTCAACCCTGGCGCGCCTTATAGCGCGGGGCGGTCTTGTTGATGATGTAGATGCGGCCCTTGCGGCGAACCAACTGGTTGTCGCGGTGACGCGCCTTCAGCGCCTTGAGCGAATTCTTGATCTTCATGGTCTTGCCTGTCGGTGTGGACCCGGTTCCGGGTCGAAATTATAAGGCGCGCCAGAAGACGCGCCTTTTGAACGGTGGGTGGCTCATAAACGAGGAGCCTTGCCCATGTCAACCGTAAGTCAACGGCAAGCGTGCTCCGCGTCCTGATATCATCAAATATCCGCCATGTCGGCACCCGTGGCATTGCGCGACCACGAGTCGGCTGGGATGATGCCGCGACAAGCAAGTGATTTGGGGACAAAGA
Organism: Mesorhizobium sp. M8A.F.Ca.ET.021.01.1.1; assembly: GCF_003998025.1. Classification (NCBI taxonomy): domain Bacteria; kingdom Pseudomonadati; phylum Pseudomonadota; class Alphaproteobacteria; order Hyphomicrobiales; family Phyllobacteriaceae; genus Mesorhizobium; species Mesorhizobium sp. M8A.F.Ca.ET.021.01.1.1. The sequence continues at coordinate 1,072 of NZ_RZSJ01000812.1, read as the reverse complement.
TGCGTCGAATTTTCCTGTTCGCCTGCCTCGCCGTCCTGGCGGCAGGCGCGGTCGCCCGCGCTCAGGAATGCGACCGTTCCGACGACAGCCAGCAAATGATGAACATCTGCGCCGGCGAGGATTATCAGGCCGCCGACGCCAGACTCAACGCAGCCTATCAGGCGCTGATCGGCTCTGATGATGCGGGTGGCAAGCGATTGCTTCAGGTGGCGCAGCGCGCCTGGATCAGCTTCCGGGATGCCGAATGCGCGCATAACACCGCGGCCAGCGCGGGTGGCTCCATCCACGCGATGGAAGTTTCGCAGTGCCTGACCAGGCTGACCAATGATCGCATCAAGCAACTCGCCGCCTCCGCCAATTGCGAGGAAGGCGATGCAAGCTGCGCCGGCCCCGGCGAGGACAGCGGCGAGGTGCAATAGGCTCGTGTCCCGCGAACTAAGTACGTGAACTGATGCGGGTGAAGTGGCCCATCTTGCGGCCAGGCCGCGCCTCCGCCTTGCCGTAGAGGTGCAGCATCAGGTCGGGCTCGGCGAGCAGGGCTGGAACGCGCAGCACGTCGTCGCCGATCAGGTTCTCCATCACGCAATCGGAGTGGCGATTGGGGCTGCCCAGCGGCAGGCCGGCAATGGCGCGGATGTGTTGCTCGAACTGCGAAACGATGCAGGCGGCTTCGGTCCAATGGCCTGAATTGTGGACGCGGGGCGCGATCTCGTTGGCCAGCAGCGAACCATCGGCCAGCACGAAGAACTCGACACCGATGACGCCGACATAGTCGAGCGCGGACAATATCTTCGACGCGGCGACCTGCGCGGCTACCGCCGTTTCGGGTTTGATGCCGGCCGGCAAGGTCGATGTGTGCAGAATGCCGTCGCGGTGCACGTTTTCGGCCGGATCATAGGCGGCGACCGCCCCATCGATCCCGCGCGCGGCGATGACGGAAACCTCCCGCTCGAAGGGCACGAAGCTCTCCAGGATAAGCGGCACATTGCCCATCGCCTCGCAGGTGCCGGCAAAGCCACCCGTCTCCATGTTGCGGAAGACGCGCTGGCCCTTGCCGTCATAGCCCATGCGC
>NZ_RZSJ01000811.1:0-2098 GCF_003998025.1 Mesorhizobium sp. M8A.F.Ca.ET.021.01.1.1 | reverse complement strand
CCGCGGAAACCGCCATCACCACCTTTCCGGGGCCCGATGCCGCCGCCGGCGGTGCCGCCATTGCCGCCATTGCCGCCACTGGCGTTGACGGTGATACCGTTCGCCAGGTCCGCTGTCGTTGTGATGTTGCTGGTCGATGTGGTCGTCACGGTCGCGGTGCCGCCGTCGCCGCCTCTGCCACCGGTACCACCGTTGATCAGCAGCAGATGGAAGGCAAATCCACCATCGCCGCCATCGCCGCCACTTGCATTTGCACTGATGCCGCTCGCGGAGGCGCCACTGGTCTGCAACTGGGCCGTATTCGTGATATCGACGACGCCACCCTTGGCCCCATTACCGCCATTGCCGCCATCGACCTCGAAGAAGGGAGGGACAATGGTTGGCTCGACGGTCGAGCCGCCATTGCCGCCTCTGCCGCCAACGGCGCTGCCGACAAAGGCGCTGCCGACGCTCGATTGCGGATCATTATTTGTGTAGTTGACCGGTCCGGTGGGAGGATGGCCGTCATCCGCATCGGCATCGCCGATCACATTTGCGCCGTTGTCTCCGGGCGCACCGTCGTGATTGATCACGACCTGCGCATGGACTGGGCTTGTGTGCAGAAGGGCAAAACCGCTCAGAGCCGTGGCACCAAGCAACAGGGTCAGCCGCGCTGCCATGACTGCCAGACGAGGGTTTCCGGCCACCGGAGATTCTGCAACCCGGGGAAGTCGGCTCCCCGCCAGGAGCGGCATACAGGAGCGGCGTCCGACCGCTTCGCCGTCAAAATCCGCGCACTCAAAATCCGCGCACTCAAAAGAGCGCCTTGAGAACAACGCCATGCACTTAGCCCCCTTAGAGCAGGCGCTCCCAATCCCTCCTTGAGTTAGGCGCCCCCGCCACGGTCAGTCCACGCAATAAAATGCCGGCACTTTGCAATAAGGTTCAATGCATTGAGGCCAGCAGTCCGCAGTCCCGCTTGTGAAGTACTGGCTCAATTAGAATACATAAACTTGCGCCAGAAGGAACCGAAAACTTACGTAAGGGACACTGACCAAAGCCATCTGCTTTTCATAGTCGTCATATGACGGCAATCTGCGTCCCGGGACTAGGTGGCAGTCAGTACTCGGGTGCGGTTGGTGTGAGGGCGATCACCATTCTCGCCATGGCATCGCCGGACAAACACCCTATATATCCGGCGTGATGAGATTTTTTGTAGGAATTGCCGGATGCACATGCGTCGTTCATCGATGATTCTCGCATTGGCGATGCTGGCCGGAGCGGGGCCGGCCGGCTTTGCATCGCCCGCTTCGGCACAGGTGCTCAATCCCGCGGCCAGAAACAATGTGATCATCCAGCAGAATGATCTGCAGGCCTTGCAGAACCAGGTTCAGCGGCAGCAATTTCAGCAGCAGCAACAGCAGTATCGTGCCCAGGATCGCGTCATCGTCCAGCAGCCGCCGCCTGTCGTTCCGCAGGTCAGGCCGAGCTGCCAGACGCAGATAATCGGCAACACCGCCGTCAGCACCTGCCGCTGACAGACGGCACCTTCTTTTATTTAGCCGACTTACATGATAGGGCACTTTGGGTGCCCCCGCGGTCGTTTGGATTTTGCAAAGGCATCGCATCACGCTAAGGGGCATTGCAGCGACTGGATTGTTAAGATGGCAGCCACCAAGAAAAAGGCCGTACGCCAGGCCAAGAAAGGCGAAAGGATCCGCCAAGTGGCGGCGATTCCCTTTCGGCTGAACGCGCGCGGAGACATCGAGGTGATGCTGGTCACGTCGAGAACGACGAGACGCTTCATCGTGCCCAAGGGGTGGCCGATGAAAGGCAAGAGCGGGCGCAAGGCAGCCACTATCGAGGCGCTGGAGGAAGCCGGCGTGCGTGGCAAGACGCTGAAGCGGCCGGCGGGCACCTATTCCTACTGGAAACGCCTGGCCAACCGCTTTGTCCGCGTCGACGTCATCGTGTTTCTGCTGGAAGTGACGGAAGAGCTCGCCGACTGGCAGGAAGCCAAACGGCGGCAGCGGGCATGGCTGGCGCCGGCCGACGCCGCGATGCTCATCGACGAGCCCGATCTCTCGACGCTGGTGAGCACCTTGACGCTGCCCGAGCC
>NZ_RZSJ01000810.1:0-2106 GCF_003998025.1 Mesorhizobium sp. M8A.F.Ca.ET.021.01.1.1 | reverse complement strand
CAGGCGCCAGGACCTCTATGCCGAGGCGCAGCGCATCCTGGCGGAAGTCGGCCAGCTTGTCGGTGTTGCCCATGTCGAGCGTCATCGACGCCGCCAGGAACTCGACCGGATAATGCGCCTTGAGATAGGCGGTCTGGTACGAGACGACGGCGTAGGCGGCGGCGTGCGACTTGTTGAAACCATAGTCGGCGAACTTGGCCAGCAGGTCGAAAATGAAGTCGGCTTGCGGCTTGGCGACGCCGCGCTCGACCGCGCCGGAGACAAAGCGCTCGCGCTGCTTGTCCATCTCGGCGCGGATCTTCTTGCCCATGGCGCGGCGCAGAAGGTCGGCTTCGCCGAGCGAATAGCCGGACAGCTCCTGCGCGATCTGCATCACCTGTTCCTGGTAGACGATGACGCCTTGCGTCTCCTTTACCAGATGGTCGATCTTGGGATGGATCGAGGCCATCTCTTCCTCGCCATGCTTTCTGGCGTTGTAGGTCGGGATGTTTTCCATCGGGCCCGGCCGATAGAGCGCGACCAGCGCGATGATGTCCTCGATACAGTCGGGCCGCATGCCGATCAGTGCCTTGCGCATGCCGGCACTTTCCACCTGGAACACGCCAACCACCTCGCCGCGCGAGAGCATGGCGTAGGTCTCGGGATCGTCAAGCGGGATGGTCGCCAGGTCGATGTCGATGCCGCGGCGACGGATCAGCTTTACGGCCGTCTCCAGCACCGTCAGCGTCTTCAGGCCGAGGAAGTCGAACTTCACCAGCCCGGCCTGCTCGACATATTTCATGTTGAACTGGGTGACAGGCATGTCCGAGCGCGGATCGCGGTACATCGGCACCAGTTCCGACAATGGTCGGTCGCCGATGACGATGCCGGCGGCATGCGTTGAGGCATGGCGGTAGAGGCCTTCCAGCTTCTGCGCCATGTCGAGCAGCGTCTGGACGATCGGCTCCTTCTCGGCCTCCTCGGCAAAGCGTGGCTCGTTGGCGATGGCATCGGCGAGCTTGACCGGATTGGCCGGGTTCTGAGGCACCATTTTTGAGAGCTTGTCGACCTGGCCATAGGGCATCTGCAGAACACGGCCGACGTCGCGCAGCACCGCGCGCGCCTGCAGCGTACCGAAGGTGATGATCTGGCCGACCTGGTCGCGGCCGTATTTCTGCTGGACGTAGCGGATCACCTCCTCGCGGCGATCCTGGCAGAAGTCGATGTCGAAATCGGGCATCGACACGCGGTCCGGATTGAGGAAGCGTTCGAACAGCAGTGAGAAACGCAGCGGATCGATGTCGGTGATGGTCGTCGAATAGGCGACCAGCGAACCGGCACCCGAACCACGCCCCGGCCCGACCGGAATGCCTTGTGCCTTGGCCCATTTGATGAAGTCGGCGACGATCAGGAAATAGCCGGGGAATTTCATCTTCTCGATGATGCCAAGCTCGAATTCGAGCCGCTCACGATATTGCTCGACCGTGTAGCCCGGTGTCGGTCCGTGCAGGGCAAGCCGGGCATCGAGCCCTTGGCGCGCCTGGCGGGCCAGTTCCTCGGCCTCGGCCTTTTCGGCGGCGTCCTTGTCGGAGGCATCGCCGCCCGTGAAACGCGGCAGGATCGGGCTACGGGTTTTCGGATAGTAGGAGCAGCGCAACGCGATCTCGACCGTGTTGTCGATCGCTTCCGGCAGGTCGGCGAACAATTTCGCCATGTCGGCCTGGCTGCGCAGAAAATTGTCCGGCGATAGCCGGCGGCGGGTGTCGACGGCGACGACCGAACCTTCGGCGATGGCGATCAACGCATCGTGCGCCTCATACTCGTCGCGCGACGAGAAGAAGGCCTCGTTGGTGGCGACCAGCGGCAATTCATGGGAATAGGCGAGATCGATCGAGGATTTCTCGATCATGCGATCATAACCCGAAACCCGGTCCAGTTCGACATAGAGGCGGTCGCCGAACATCGCCTTGAGCGTGAGCAGGCGCGCCTCGGCGAGATCCCGGCGATCTTCCTTCAGGGCTATGCCGATCGGACCGCGCGGCCCGCCACTGAGGCAAATCAGGCCGTCACATTGGCCGTCCATCATTTCGGTGGTCAGGTGCACCGCTTCGCCGGGCGGTGTTTCGA
>NZ_RZSJ01000080.1:0-15685 GCF_003998025.1 Mesorhizobium sp. M8A.F.Ca.ET.021.01.1.1 | reverse complement strand
TGCCGGCATTGTTGAGCTTTGGCGAGCCGCCGAGCTGGCGCGCCAGGTCACCACCTTGCGGTCCTTCGACCTTGATCACGTCGGCTCCCAGCAAGGCCAGCTGATAGGCGCAGTAAGGCCCGGCGAGCACATTGGTCAGGTCGAGGACGCGGATACCGGAAAGCAGGTCTGTCATGTCTTTGCAAATCGCTCAGGCATCGCCCGGCACATGTTCGGGCCCGCGCCGGCGCCGGTGCTCGATGAAGGCCCAGACATGCGGCCCGACAAGGCCGATGAAGGCGAGCGTCAGCAAGGTCAGCGACAGTGGATGCTTGTAGAACACCGACCAGTCGCCGTTCGATATGGTCATCGCGCGGCGGAACTGGGTTTCGGCGAGCGGCCCCAGGATCATGCCGATGATGACGGGCGCGGTCGGGAAGTCGAACCGCCGCATCAGAAAGCCCGCGGCCCCCAGGAGATAGAGGATGACGAGATCGATCGGCGACTGCGAGATGCCATAGGTGCCGACAGTGGCGAACACCAGAATCCCGGCATAAAGCTGCGGCGCCGGGATTTTCAGCAGCCGCACCCACAGCCCGATCAGCGGTAAATTGAGGATGACCAGGATGACGTTGGCGATGAACAGGCTGGCGATCAGGCCCCAGACAAGGTCGGCCTGTGTCGTCAGGAGCAGCGGCCCGGGATTGATGCCGTAGCTCTGGAAGGCCGACAGCATGATCGCCGCCGTCGCCGAGGTCGGCAGACCGAGCGTCAGCATCGGCACCAGCACGCCTGCCGCGGACGCGTTGTTGGCGGCCTCGGGCCCGGCAACGCCTTCGATGGCGCCGACCGTTCCGAATTCCTCCTTGTGCTTCGACAGTTTCTTTTCGATCGCATAGGACAGGAAGGTCGGGATCTCTGCGCCGCCAGCCGGCATGGCGCCGATCGGAAAGCCGATCGCGGCGCCGCGCAGCCAGGCTTTCCACGAACGCCCCCATTCGGCCGCCGTCATGTAGAGCGAGCCTTTCAGCGGCACGATCTCGTCCTTGCCGGCATAGCGGCGCGAGGCCATGTAAAGTGTCTCGCCAACCGCGAACAGGCCGACGGCGGCGATGATGACGTCGACGCCGTCGAGCAGTTCGGTCATGCCGAAGGTGAAGCGCGGCTGGCCCGTCTGCAGATCGACGCCGATCATGCCGATTACGAAGCCGGCAAACAGGCTGGTCAAACCCCGCACCGACGATGAACCAAGCACCGCCGAAACGGTGATGAAGGCCAGCACCATCAGCGAGAAATATTCGGCCGGGCCGAAGGCCAGCGCGAACTTGACCACGACAGGCGCCAGGAAGGCGACGCCCAGCGTGCCGAGCGTGCCGGCGACGAAGGAGCCGATCGCCGAGGTGGCGAGCGCGGCGCCCCCGCGGCCGGAGCGGGCCATCTTGTTGCCTTCCAGCGCGGTGACGATGGTTGCGCTCTCGCCTGGCGTGTTGAGCAGGATCGACGTCGTCGAGCCGCCATACATGGCGCCGTAATAGATGCCGGCGAACAGGATGAAGGACGCCTCCGGCGCCACCTGGTAGGTGATCGGCAAGAGGAGCGCGATGGTCAGTGCCGGCCCGAGGCCGGGCAACACGCCGATGGCCGTGCCGAGCGTGGTGCCGAGCAGGCACCACAAAAGATTGGTCGGCGAGAATGCGACCGCAAAACCGTGTGCGAGATGGCCGAGCGTTTCCACGGTCTCAGCCTCCCGGCGTGCTGGTGAAAGCGTCGATCACCGTATTCAACTGGTTCTCGATGAAGCCGGCGCCGATGTTGACGCCGAGCGCCTTGGCGAAGCCGAAATAAGCCGCCAGCGCCAGCACCAGCCCGGTAAGCACATCGCGCAGCGTGTGCCTGCTGCCGAAGCCGTAACAGACCAGAACGAACATGATGACCGATGCGGCGGTGAAGCCAAGCGGCTGGATGAGCAGCAGATTGGCCAGAAGACCGATGACGACGAAGCCCATCGCCTTCCAGTCGGTCGAAGTTTCCTTTTCCTCCTCCGGCTGCCAGCCGCCGCGAAGTGCGGCGAGGATGAGCAGCAGGGAGAGCACCACGAGGCCGACCATGGTGAGATAGGGAAAGACAGTCGGACCGACCTTGGAATAGAGCGGCGACACCGGGATCGCCAGCGTCTGCCAGGCGACAGCCCCGGCGCAGGCCAGAAGGCCGATGCCGATCGACAATTCCGGTACGGCAAGGCGTGGGGGCGCCGCCGGCTGGTTGATGGTGCTCATGAACGTCCTCCCCGTTATGGCCGAGACCGGCGGCAGCCCGCAGCCAGCCTGCACCGTACCTTCACCTTTAGACCGATCGCCTCCCTGCGGTCGGCTGCGATTGAAAAATGAGGGGCGGCGCGAGCCGCCCCTTGGGGAAAAATCAGGCGAGACCGAGATCCTTGAGGATGGCCTCGATGCGAGCCGAATCCTCGGCGACGAATTTCGCATAATCGTCGCCGGTGAGCAGGATGGACGTCCAATTGCGGTTCTTGCATTCGCTCGCCCATGCATCGCTCTTGGCCATGGTCTCGACCAGCGTGATCATCGCCGCCTTGTCGGCATCGGAAACGCCGGGTGGCGCGAAGACGCCGCGCCAGTTGAACAGTTCCACATCGATGCCGGCTTCCTTCAGCGTCGGCGCGTCGATGCCGTCCTGGCGCTTGTCGGCCGAAATGGCGAGCAGCCTGAGCGCGCCGGCCTTGACCTGCTCGGAGAACTCGCCGAAGCCGGAAATGCCGGCCGCGACCTGGTTACCGAGCAACGCCGACAAGGCCTCGCCGCCGCCCGCGAACGGCACGTAGGAAAGGCTGGGGGCCGGAACGCCGACCGTCTTGGCGATCAGGCCGAACAGGATGTGGTCTGAGCCTCCGGCGGAACCGCCCGCGACTGGAACCTTCGTCGGATCGGCCTTGAGAGCCGCGACGAAATCGGCGGCCGTCTTGAACGGCGAGTCCGCCGGCACCACCAGCGCCTCGAACTCACCGGTGAGACGGGCGATGGGGGTGACTTGGGTCAGGTTGTTGGCTGCCTTGTTGGCGATGATGGCACCCACCATGACCATGCCCGCGACCATCAGCGAATTGCCCTTGCCGCCCCACTGATTGATGAACTGCGGCAGCCCGACCGTGCCGCCGGCGCCCCCGACATTGGTGATCTGCGAGCCCGAGATGAGCTTCTCGCTGCGCAGCACCTGGTCCATCGTGCGCGCCGTCTGGTCCCAGCCGCCGCCGGGTGCCGCCGGCACGAAGACCTGGATCTGCGGTGCACCTTCTGCGAAGGCGGGTGAGAAATGCGATGCCACCAGCCCGGCCGCGCCTGCCGCCGCCGTACTCATCAAAAATCTGCGTCTGTTCAGCATGGGATTCCTCCAGATCACGACACCTCCTCCGGTGCCTGCCAAAACGCGCCTGTTCACAGACCCGTGATCGAGTTCAAGCAGATTTGACCTCGTTCCGTCAACAGGAACGATATTCTGCTGGACAGAACGCTCCAGCGGCGCGACAGAGTGGTTCCGCTCGGGCTTCTCCGATTTGGAACCGCAATGGACTTACCAGCCAACTCAGCCGATGTGGAAATCCGCCGAGCGTCCGCCGACGGTGTTGCCGCACTCGATCGGGCGATCGCCATCCTCGATGCTTTCACCACGGTCGACCGCTCGCTTAGCCTGGCTGAAATCGCGGGGCGCACCGGCCTCTACAAAAGCACGATCCTGCGGCTCGCCAATTCGCTGTTGCGCGGCCAACTGCTCGAGCGCCTCGACGATGGGCGCTACCGTGTCGGGCCCGCCGCCTTTCGGCTGGGCGCGCTTTACCAGCGCTCGGTCGTGGCGGTCGACATCCTGTTGCCGATCATGCGCGAGCTCTCCGAACGAAGCTGGGAGAGCGTTGCCTTCTACGTCCGCTCGGGAGACGTGCGCACTTGTCTTTACCGCGTCGAATCCAAGCATCCGATCCGCTACACGATACGCGAAGGCGACGTATTGCCTCTGCTGGCCGGCTCCGGCGGCCGCGTGCTGGCAGCGTTTTCCGGCCAGCAGGGCGAACCCTACGAAACCATCCGCAAAACCTGCAACTGTCTCGCCGTGGGCGATCGCGACCCCGAGACTGCTGGCGTGTCGGCGCCGGTTTTCGGGCCGGGACATGTGCTGCTTGGCGCGTTGACGCTGGCTGGTCCAAGCACGCGCGTCGACGCAGCCTTCCTGCAGCGCATGAAGCGCCCGCTGCTCGAGGCGGCGGCCCGTGCCACCCGTGCCTTCGGTGAGGATGCCTCCATGCTGGAGCAGGCGAGCCTAGCGGCGGACGCTCTGCCGTAGCCACGCGGCTAGGGCCGGAAGAGGGCCGCCAGGTTTCGAATACAAACTGATTCAACTTGAAGCTGTTACTTGACGCAGCGTAATATTCGGTCATTCCCGGCAGCCGGAAACTATTTATTTGCTGTTAAGCCCCTCATGATACCCGGATTGGTGTCGCCATCTGAGCGACATGAGGGAGCAACATCGTCTCAACCGGCGGATGAAACAGCCGGACGGACGCGCTGACAGGATCATGGCACGTCCATGAATTCGATGAAGCTGTCATCGATGGACGCAAGCCCCCGCCTTCTCGGGCTTGTGTGGCCGTTCGTCGCCGTCGTTCTCATTCAGGCGCTGGTCGCCAGCCTGAGCCTCTATACGCTTTCGGCGGTTCGCGCCTATGTCGGCGGCGAAAGCCAGTGGTCCAAGGGGCAAAAGCACGCCATCTATTTCCTCAGCCTCTACGCCGATACCGGCAATGAGGAATTCTTCAGCGAGTATCGTGCCGCGATCGCCGTTCCACTGGCCGATCGCTCGGCCCGTCTGGCCCTCGAGCAGTCCGAGCCCGACACCCAGGCTGCACGCGCGGGCTTTCTGCACGGCAGGAACCACCCGGACGACGTTGCGGGGATGATCTGGCTGTTCCAGAATTTCCGTAGCTTCAGCTATCTCGACGCCGCCGTGCGGCACTGGACGGCGGCCGATGTCATGATCCTCGCCATCCGGCAGCTCGGCGACGAGATGCACGACAAACTGAGCAAGGCCCCGGCATCCCTGGCCCAGATCAGCGCCTGGAAGACGCAAATCCATCAACTCGATCGAGAGATCAGCCCGCTCTCCAAGGCCTTCTCGGACAGCCTCGGCGAAGGATCGCGCTTCATCAAGATGCTGCTCACCTTTGCCAATCTCGTCACCGCCGCCTTGCTGATACTGCTCGCCGTCTGGCGCACCCGCAAACTTCTGGCGCAGCGCCAGGCCTTCCAGCTGGCGCTCAACGCCGAGCGCGAGCGCGCCCAGGTCACGCTGGCTTCGATCGGCCAGGCCGTCATCAGCACCGGCCCCGATGGGCGGCTGGACTACATGAACGCGGTTGCCGAGAAATTGCTGGCATGCCCGTTCGGCTCCGCCAGAGGCAAGCCGTTGGCGTCGCTGTTTCGGCTGGTGGACAAGGACACCAGCGTCGAAGAGCCTCAATTGATCGAACGCCTGCTGGCCGGCGAGCCACGCCGCTCCAGCGCCCGTCCGCAATTGCTGCAGCGGCCGGACGGCTCCGTTGTTCCGGTCGCGCTGACCGGCGCGCCGCTGCTCGTTTCCGGTGGGATCGTCGGCGCCGTGCTGGCCTTCCACGACATGACCCGGGAAGAGGATTATATCGAGCGGCTTTCCTGGCAGGCTTCGCATGACGCGCTGACCGGGCTCGCCAACCGGCGTGATTTCGAAAGCCGGCTGGAACGGACGATCGTCGAATTGCAGGACGGGGCCCGCCAGCATGCGCTGATGTATCTCGATCTCGACCAGTTCAAGCTGGTCAACGATACGTGCGGCCATGCCGCTGGCGACCAGTTGCTGCGCCAGATCTCCTCGCTGCTGATCAACGAGCTGGGGCCGGGCGACGTGCTGGCCCGGTTGGGCGGGGATGAATTCGGCGTGCTGCTGATCGATTGCGAGGCGGACAATGCGGCCGACATCGCCGAACGGCTGCGCGCCGCCGTGCAGGAGCTGCATTTCGCCTGGGATGGCCGGCCTTTCAACACCAGCGTCAGTGTCGGCATGGTGCAGATCGCCAATACGCATGTGACGATCGAGGAGGCACTGCGTGCCGCCGACGTCGCCTGTTACATGGCCAAGGAGAAAGGCCGCAACCGCGTCCAGATCCATAGCGACGGCGACGTCGCCTTGCGCGAGCGCTTCGGCGAGATGGCCTGGGTGCAGCGCCTGCACGCCGCGCTCGAAGAAGATCGCTTCAGGCTTCATGCCCAGGAAATCTGGCCGCTCAACGACGACGTCGCCGAGGCTGGAGCGCATATCGAGATTCTCTTGCGGCTGACCGATGAAGACGGCGGCTTCGTTACCCCGCAGAGCTTCATTCCCGCCGCCGAGCGCTACGGCCTGATGCCGTCGATCGACCGTTGGGTGGTGCGCAATACATTCCGCATCCTGGCGGCGCGGCAAGCCGATCAGCGCATGCCGCCGATTGCCACATGCGCCATCAATCTTTCCGGAGCGACGTTCGGCGACGAGACGTTTCTCGGCTTCCTGCGCGAGCAGTTCCTCGTCCATGGCATTTCGCCGGCCATGATCTGCCTGGAGATCACCGAAACCAGCGCCATCGCCAATCTTACCAGTGCCATGCGCTTCATGGCCGACCTGCGCGGGTTGGGCTGCCGTTTCGCGCTCGACGATTTCGGCTCCGGCATGTCGTCCTTCGCCTATCTGAAGCACCTGCCGGTCGACTACCTCAAGATCGACGGCAGCTTCGTCAAGGACATGCTGGATGACCGCATCGACCGCGCCATGGTCGAGATGATCCACCATATCGGCAAGGTCATGGGCAAGCGCACCATCGCCGAATTCGTCGAAAGCGACGACATCGCCGCCGCTCTGAAGACCATCGGCGTCGACTATGCCCAGGGCTACGGGATCGCCAGGCCGACGCCGTTCGATGCCTCGACGGTGCTGCTGGGCCGGAGCGTCACGCCGGCCGCGCCGAGCGCCGATCCATGGGCCGACCTTGCTCGGAAACTGGGTCGCAAGGCCGGCTAAACGATCAGTTCAGTTTCACCAGAACCACCCGGCGGTTCTTGGCACGGCCCGCCTCGTCATCATTGCTGGCGACGGGCGCCATCATGCCGGCGCCGGCGGCGGTCAGCCGCTTGCCGTCGATGCCATATTTCGACACCAGCACCTTCTTGACCGCTTGCGCACGCCGCGACGACAGATCGATATTATAGTCGAAGGCGCCCTGATTGTCGGTGTGACCGACGACGATGACCGCCATATCGGGTTCGTTTGCCAGCAGCGTCGAAATCTCCTTAAGCGTTGGTTCCGATTCCGGCTTGATGACCGCCTTGCCGGTGTCGAAGAAGATGCCGTAGAGTGAAATGCTGCCGGTGGCGGAAATCGAATCCGCCATCTTGGCCGCCTCGACGACCACCATTTTCTTGTCGCGCGCCTTGGGTTCCAGCACCTGCACAACGGCAACGGTGCGGCCGTTGAGTTCCTTGCAGTAGAGATCGTCGGTCAACGAATAGGTCTGTACCGTGATATAGGCGTCGCCGCCGTCCTGTGGCACCTTGGCCGAGAAATAGCGCTGGTCGTTGATGCCGGAAGCCAACGCGCAAGCGCCATTGGAGAATGCCGCGTCCTTGAGATCGCTTTCGTGGAAGGAATACATCGTCAGGCTCATGTCGCCGCCGCCGCCGCTCGACGAGCGGTCGGCAGCGCCGCCACATTCCTCCTTCTTGCATTCGAACAGGACTTCGCCGCCTGCTGCCTTGATCACATCCTGATAATTGCGCAGCACCTCGAGCGGCGAGCGCTCGGCCGGCAGCACATAGGCGATACGGGTCAGGGCACCCTCCACCTCGGCCTTCTTGTCCGGCGCGAAAACGCGATTGTTCATGGCGTCGCGCGCGTCCGGATCTGCGCTTGGCTTCAGGGGCGACAGCGGTACGCTGAAGTCGGTAAAGGCAAGCTTTGCGTAGGACACGATGAAAGAGCCTTCGTAGCGCTTGGCCAGTTGATTGTCGGCGGCGCCCCCGATATCGGCGGTCGGCACCGTCGCGTCGGCTGCCGCGAGCCGCAGTGTCAGCGCGAGAACAAGCCCCGCCCAGAAAAACCTCATGATTGTCGACTTTAATGCATGCATCGATCGATCCCCTCGCTTGATGATCGATGCTAGCAGAGCGGGTATGTCCAGTCGATGACGCCACTCAGGGCAGCCGCTCCAGCAGGATGGTCGGCGCATCGTGATAGAGGGTCTGCGTCAGCTCGGTATAGCCGCACTTCCTGGCGACGTTCAACGAGGCCGTATTTTCGGGATCGATGATGCAGACGGTTCTGGCACGTCCGAACGTCTGGTCGCCCCAGCCATGCACACGGCTGACGATCTCCGTGGCAAGGCCAGCGCCATGCGCGGCCGGAGCGAGCGCCCACCCCGCCTCGGGGATGCCTTCGATCGACGGCTCCATGTCGCGCTTCAGATCGTGGAACCCGGCCTCCCCGACGAAGCGGCCAGTCGCTTTCTCCTCGATGGCCCAGAACCCATAGCCCAACAGCGACCACAGGCCGGCGTGACGCAGGAAGCGCATCCAGCTTTCCTCACGCGTACGCGGCTTGCCGCCGATGAAACGGGTGACGACCGGATCGGCCCACATCGTGGCATAGGCATCGAAGTCGCCGAGCTGGTGTGGCCGCAGGATGGTTCGTGGCGTCTCGATGACGGGGGCGACAGTCGCTTGCGTCGGATTCATTGGATTTGCCTCGCGTTACGGCCTGCGGGTTAGCAAATCGACGGCGCCGTGCAAGAGCCAGGGAACCCAGGGACCGTCATCCAGGACGAAAGCGCGACGTCCGGCTGCCTTCACGACATCCGGGCAGCGCTTTGGGATTTTTGCGCGGCGGTGTTATTTTCGACGCGGGCTGATTCAGCAGCCCAAATTTTGAGGCGCCCAGTGCCGCCGATCCGAGGGAAACGAGCATGGACACCACCGACCTCGTGCTCGCCATCATCCACCATCTGCTGGTGTTCTCGCTGGCGGGGATCATCGGCGCCGAATTCGTGCTGATCCGTGGCGACCTGCCCGCCGCGACGCTCAAGCGGCTCGCCGGCATCGACCGCCACTACGGCATCATCGCCGCGCTCATCATCATCGTCGGCATCGGCCGTGTCGTCTGGGGGCTCAAGGGCTGGGAGTTCTACGTCCACAATTGGGTGTTCTGGGCCAAGATGGCGGCGTTCGGCATCGTCGGCCTGCTGTCGATCGTCCCGACCGTGCGTTTCATTTCCTGGAGCCGGCAGGCGAGTACCAATCCTTCCTTCGCCGTGCCTGTCGGCGAACTGGCCTCGGTGAAGACCTATATCCGCGCCGAGGCGTTCGTCTTCCTGCTGATCCCGGTCTTCGCGGCGGCGATGGCGCGTGGCTACGGCTACTGATCGTCGGCGGAAACCGTTTCAAGTGGAGCGATCGGCACCAGGGGTGCCGGAATGCTGGTCGTCTTCACCTCCGCCTTGCAGATATCGGCGATGACGCAGGCCGGACAATCCGGCTTGCGCGCCTTGCAGACATAGCGGCCATGCAGGATCAGCCAGTGATGGGCGTGGCGCATATATTCGTCCGGGATGATCCTCAACAATCCCTGCTCGACCTGTTCCGGGGTCTTGCCGGGCGCCAGGCCAAGCCGGTTGCCGATGCGCAGGATGTGCGTGTCGACCGCCATCGTATGTTGGCCGAAGGCCATGTTGAGCACGACATTGGCGGTCTTGCGCCCGACACCGGGCAGCTTGACCAGCTCATCGCGGTCGTCAGGCACCTCGCCGCCATGGTCGCGGATCAGCGCCTCCGACAGGGCGATGACGTTCTTGGCCTTGTTGCGCCAGAGACCGATGGTCCTGATAAAGTCGCCGACCCTGGCTTCACCGAGCGCCAGCATCTTTTGTGGCGTATCGGCAACCTTGAACAGGGCGCGCGTCGCCTTGTTGACGCCCGTATCGGTCGCTTGCGCCGAAAGCACCACGGCCACCAGCAGCGTGAAGGCGTTGACATGTTCGAGCTCGCCCTTGGGCTCCGGTCGCTGCACCGAAAAGCGCCTGAATATCTCGTGCACTTCCGTCGGGCTGTAGATCGATCTGGACCGCGCGGGCCTGGGGCGCGGTTTGGCGTTCGCGCCGACGCGCCGTCCGGGCAACAGTTCACTTTTGGGCAGGGACGAATCTTTGGACTTGGGGCGCGCCATTTCCCTCCTATAATAGTCTGTCATGAGCGACACAAACGCCTCGTTTCAGGCTGATGAGCCCTTTTTTCATGCATTGCTGACCCCACACCGGTCGCTGGGCAGGACGGGCTTCCTGATCCTGATGGGCGCGCTGACGTTCGGCTGGCTGGTGACGGGCGCGTTCTTCCTGTCCCGCGGCGCCTGGCCGGTGTTCGGCTTCTTCGGCCTCGACGTGATCGCCGTTTACATCGCCTTCCGCGTCAACTATCGGGCCGCCCGCGCCCGCGAGGAAGTGTCGGTCTCGCGAACCAGCCTCGATATCCGCAAGACGGCCCCCTCGGGAAAGTCGGAAGCGCACCGCTTCAATCCGTTTTGGGCTCGGTTTTCGATCGCCCGGCACGCCGAGATCGGCATCACCAGAATGACCGTGGAAGCACAGGGCCAGAACGTGCCGATCGGCGGCTTCCTCGATCCCGATTCCCGCGAGAGCTTCGCCACCGCCTTCGCGCGCGCTCTGGCGACCGCCAAGGCGCGCTAAGCAATTCCCAGAAAAGTGTGAAGCGGTTTTCCGTCCGCAATTGCGGCAAACAATGTGCTTCAGAAGCGATACCGCAGCAGCCTGCCGACCTTGCGCAGCGCCGGAATGTGTTTCCAAAGGCGGACGAACAGCTTGGCGGACCAGCCCATGCGGGCAGCGTGCTCGGGCTTGTAGGCCGAAATATCCTCGATGAACCGCAGCTTCGGAACCGCTAGTTCCAGCTCGTGCGGGTCGTCGATCGCCCAGTGGACCTCGGCGCCCGTCGCCTTGATCGTCGGATTGAGGCGAAGCAGCGTCAGGCCGAAACGGCTGTAGGCGTCGAAGATCAGTTCGCCGCCGGCAAGATGCGAGACAAGCCGTGAAAGCAGGCGCAGCCCTTCGTCGGCGGGGAGATAGGGCGTCAATCCCTCCGCCACCACGATGGCCAGGCGGTTGCGAGGCACGTCGGCCAACCAGCCCGGCTCGGTCACCGACGAAGCGATGAAGCGGGAATGGTCGCGGGACGGGTAGAGCTTGCGCCTGAGTTCGATCACTTCGGGATAGTCGATATCGAACCAGTCCACCCACGGTGGAGGATCGACCCGGAAGATGCGGGTATCAAGCCCGCAACCCAGATGCAGCACGATGGCGCCAGGATTTCTGGCCAGAAAATCCTCGACGCGGACGTCCAATGTCTTGGCTCGGATCGCCAGGCCGATGCCGAGATTCTCGTCGACCTTGAGCCTGGCGAAATCATAGTCGATCTTGCGCAGCGCCGCGTCGGCGAAATGGTCCCCGAGCAGCGACTGGGGCATCCTGCTCTCCAGCGCCTTGCCGTACAGGGTCATGAGCAAGGTCTCTTTTGCTCCCGTCAAATGTACTTTTTCGCCAACCATGAGCGGCTCCCGGGCTCGAATCCCCAGTCTATCTGGGCAGGTGCTGCAAGAAGGCAAGTTTCGGGTGGCGATCGGCGCCCCAAGGGGCGATATTCCCGCCCAAGGAGACAGGTCCATGAGCACACACACGGCAGTCCTCAAGAGGGACATCACGCCCAAGGGCAGCGACTACGAAATCGTGCGCCGCGCCATCGAGAAGATCAGCCTCGACTATCGCGACCAGCCATCGCTGGAAGAACTGGCCGAAGAGGTCGGCGAGACGCCGACCGGCTTGCAAAAACTCTTCACCCGCTGGGCCGGTCTGTCGCCCAAGGCCTTCCTGCAGGCGGTGACGCTGGACCATGCGCGCAAGCTGCTCGATTCCGGCATGCCGCTGCTCGAAACCTCTTTTGAACTGGGCATGTCCGGTCCCGGCCGGCTGCACGACCTGTTCGTCACCCATGAGGCGATGTCGCCTGGCGACTACAAGACGCGCGGCGCCGGCCTCACCATCCGCTACGGCTATCACCCCTCCCCATTCGGCACCGCCTTGATCATGGCCACGGACCGCGGGCTTGCCGGCCTCGCGTTCTCCGACGCCGGCGAGGAGCGCACCGCCTTCGCCGACATGTCGGGGCGCTGGCCCAACGCCCTCTATGTCGAGGACCGGGAAGCGACAGGCCCTTATGCCGCGCGCATCTTCGAGCCGACGTTGTGGCGCGCCGACCAGCCGCTGCACGTCGTCATGATCGGCACCGACTTCCAGGTCCGCGTCTGGGAAGCCTTGCTGCGGATCCCGATGGGCAAGGCCCGCACCTATTCCTCGATCGCCGCCAGCATCGGCGCGCCGAGCGCCAGCCGCGCGGTCGGCGCCGCCAACGGCGCCAACCCGCTCTCTTTCGTGGTGCCTTGCCACCGCGCCATCGGCAAATCAGGCGATCTTACCGGCTATCACTGGGGCCTGACCCGCAAGCGCGCCATCCTGGGCTGGGAGGCGGGGCAGATTTCGTCCTGAAATGTCGATTTTTAATTCCGGTTCCAAGGAATATATGAATATTCGGATTTTAAAGTATTAGTGCGAATCTTTTCGGAATCGCTGGATACAACCGGTGACAACCATCGGTTTCTTCATGACTGTTGTTTCGACACTTTATTTGAGTTTACGCTAAATTAACCATGCTAAAGCGATGATGACCCATATTAATTCGGGCGGTCCGACTTAATAGGAGGGTCTCTATGACGTTGTTTCGCACCACTGTCGGTGCAGCCTTGCTTTTCGCGTGCCTGGACCACGCCGCGATGGCCACAACGCAGAATGTCATTTTCAACGGCACGGTAACCGCGACCTGCACGCTCGTTGTCGGCTCCAACGGCACGATGACGGTGAGCCCCGACCTCCAGTCGCTGAGCTCGCACAACAGCGGCGGTTCGGCTGGAACAGTCACGCTCACCACCACCGGAGGTGTTTCGCTGAGCGTCGATCCGGTGACCCTCACCACCGTGCCGGCCGCCGACAGCACGGCCACCACCTGGACACCGACCTATTTGTCCAGCGGCGCCCACACGATCGCGGAAACGGGTTCCTCCACCGCCCTGACCGCCCCCGGCGCCGACCTTGTCTCGGTCCATCTCGCCGGCACCAAGGGTGGCAGCAACCGCTTCGCGAACGGCAACTATCAGGCAACCGTAACACTGCGCTGCGAATAGGCCGTCGCGAAGGAGGGATCCTTGAAACATGCTCTGAACCTGGCGGCGGCATTGGCCGCCGGATTGATGCCCATTGCCGCGGGCGCCCAGTCGATGTCGCCGATGCGGGGTGAGGTCAACAGTTTCACCGACGCCTTCGCGGTCCGCGTGTTCCCCGCCAATCCCTACGACCGGAAGATCAAGGTCGAAATCCACGTCTACGATCAGGATTTTCAGCCGGTGGACGCCAAGATCTCTCCAAGTGTCTTCCAATTGGGCTCGCAGGCTTCCCGCCCTGTCCTTGTGGTCGTGCCCTTCGGCGGCGCTGCCGAGCGTAAAGTGCGTATCTGTACCGAGAGCATCCCCTTTCCCAATCAACAGACGCAGATAAGGGCACAGATATGCGGAAAGTTTTTTGGGCACCGCAAGTCCTGACGCTGGCGCTCGCGGTTGCTGTGACCAGCACCGCTCCAACCCAGGCCCAGGAACAGATTTACAATCTCAACCAGAACGAGAACGGCTTCAACTTGCCCGGTGTCACTCTACCCCAGGGCCAGGACGAGGTTCACGCCGCGGATGGCACCACTTGCCGTTCCGCCGTTTCCGGTTCCGGTGCCTATGTCGATCTCGGCGTTATCAGAGGCAACAGCCAGACGAACAATGGCGTCGCCACCTATGGCCGGGTGGTGATCCCGATCGGCCGGACGCCGAAGCGTCTCGACTGCAGCCGGCTCTATGAACTCGAGGTGCAGCGCCTTCAGATGGAGCTAAAGCTGTTGAAGATGGGCGTCAATGTCGACGGCGGCACGACCGCGAGCGTGGCCGCAAGCGCTCCCGCCACCGCTGCCGCATCACCTGGATGGGCCAACGAAGGCTGGAGCATCAGGACCGGAAACAGCGATGGCAAGAAAAAGAAGAAGAAATAACCGGGCGCTGCTTGCGATGGCCGCACTCGCCGGTTTCTGCCTTCCGGCGCAGGCGGCGATCATCGGCACCTGCACCATCATGGTCGGGGCATCGGGCACGATGACCGCAAATCCGGCCATCGGCATACTGGGCTCCAAGCAGGCAGGCGGATCGAGCGCCAATGCCACCGTGGTGGCTAGCTCCCTGCTGTGCTCGATACTTAACCTGCTTGACTGTTATTCTGTTTCAGCGCCCGCGCCTGCCGCGTTCTCGTCGGCGCCGAGCGGCGGCGGCACCAACGTGACCTTCGCCTCGGTCTACCGCCTCGATGGCTCGGGGGTCGACAACAATGGGGGCGTGCCGCAAAGGGTCGTCAACGGCACCCACGCCATGCAGATCGACCTCACCGCCACCAAATCGAGCGGTATCTTCCCCGCCGGCAACTATCAGGGCATCGTCACCGTGCGATGCGAGTGAGGCAGCAAATCGCGCTGGACCATTCGCGTGGTCTGGCATCGAACGGCCTGGCAGGGTAGCTTCCCGTGCGTTCAGCAGGAGGCACTTTCTTGATAGTCGTTGTCGGCTCGATCAACCTCGACCTTATCGCCAACGTCGACCGCTTGCCGAGCCCCGGTGAGACGGTAAGCGGTTCCAGTTTCTCGACGGCGCCTGGCGGCAAAGGGGCCAACCAGGCATTGGCCGCCGCGCGTGCCGGCGCTCAGGTGCGCATGGTCGGCGCCGTTGGCAAGGACAATTTCGCACCCGAAGCACTGGCGTTGCTGCGCGAGGCCAAGGTCGACCTGTCTGGCGTGGGAGAGACCTTTGCCTCGACCGGCACGGCGCTGATCATGGTCGGCGACGACGGCGAGAACATCATCGCCGTGGTGCCCGGCGCCAATGCTTCCGTGGTGCCCGGCGACCTCTCCAAGGCTTTTCTGAAGAAGGGCGACGTCGTGCTGCTGCAGCATGAGATTCCGCTCGCGACGATCGATGCGGCACTCGACCAGGCAAGGACGGCCGGCGCGGTCACTGTCCTCAACACCGCCCCTTTTCATGGCGAGGCAGCCGCCTTCCTCGGCAAGGCCGACTACGCGGTCGCCAATGAGACCGAGTTCGACCTCTATGGTGAAGCGCTGGCCTTGAAGGGTCGCGATCGTGCGGCCCGCATGCGCGATTTTGCCGGGAAAACCGGACGCACCATCGTCGTCACCCTCGGCGGCGATGGCGTGATGGCGGCGACACCGAGCGATTTCCTGACTGTTCCCGCGCTGAAGATCACGCCGGTCGACACGGTTGGGGCCGGCGACACGTTCTGCGGCTATTTCGCCGCCGGCCTGTCGTCGGGCCTCACGCTCGAACAGGCACTTGCGCGTGCCGGCGCTGCCGGCTCGCTCGCTTGCCTCAAGCCCGGCGCCCAGCCGGCGATCCCGCTGGCGAAAGACGTCGACCAGGCCTTGCA
>NZ_RZSJ01000809.1:0-2112 GCF_003998025.1 Mesorhizobium sp. M8A.F.Ca.ET.021.01.1.1 | reverse complement strand
CGCTCCTCCCATGCCATCTGAAAAGGGCAACGGCAAATCGTCGTCGAGCGCCTTGAGGATGGATGCCACGAAGGCCCGGCCGAGCTGGGAATCGGTTCCCAGGTCGGAATAGGTGGCACGAGGCTTGCCGATCAGGGTGCCGTTGCGGCGGAGCGAGAACCGCAGCGTCAAGGACATGCCCGCGGTTCCTGGCGGCGGCCGCCAGCATGCATAGATGGCGTCCGACATCTCCTTGATGGTGTCGATGGGATCGGTGCTACGGCAGGGATGCTCTTGCGAGAGTGCCCCGTTGCAATTCGCAAACAAGGCAAGTGCCGCAAAAACCGCGAACCGACGTTTCATTCGGGAGCCTCCGCCAAACGCACCGATTCAACCCGCACAACCCAACAGTTCAAGCCACAGGAATTGATCCTATTCCGCCCACAATTCGTGGCGCAGGTCCTGCCAGCTGTCCTGGTCCGGTGCGACAAGCAGACCGCCGTCGACATGGGACGGCAGATAGGCGCTGCCGTCGATGCGCGCGGCATGGCCGCCGGCTTCCTGGTGGATCAGCACGCCGGGCAGATGATCCCAGGGCATCAGCTTGTTGTAGACGACAAAATGCGCATGTCCGCTGGCCAGCAAGCGATATTCGTGGGCGGCGCAGCGATAGCCGAATTGCGACAGTGCCTTGGTCTGGTTACGAGCGAGGCGTGAGCGCTCCGGCTCGTCGAGATATTGCCAGGATACCGCGCCCGTCATTTGCGAGATCGGCACGGGCGCCGCTACATGCACTTTCTCCAGGCTGCCATGGGCATGCCTGATATGGCTGCCGGCGCCTTTGGCGGCGATGAGCCAATCCTTGCCGACCGGATCATGGATGATGCCCGCGACCGTCTCGCCCCTGACCACGACCGCCAGCATGACGCCGAACAGCGGCACGCCGGATGCGAAATTGAAGGTGCCGTCCACCGGATCGACGGTGAATGCCAATTCGGCATCGCCCAAGCCATCGAGCAGCGCCGGATTGTCGGAGCAGGCCTCCTCGCCCACGACCATGGCCGACGGATAGCGCTCGCGCAGCCTGGCGGTGATCAGCCGCTCGGCGTTGACATCGGCTTCCGTCACCAGATCGGCGGCGGAAGTCTTCTGCCTGATATCGCCATCGCCCAATCGGCGAAAGCGCGGCATGATTTCAGCGTGGGCTGCCTCGGCCAGAATCCCGGCCAGCCAGTCGATGGCGGTATCGTCAAATGTCATCGGAAATGTCTTGCCTGATCGCGAGGGTTTCATTGAGGGCGGCGAAATCGAACAGCTTTCGGTCGAGCAAATGCGACGGCCTGGTGTTGGACAGGGCGCGGATCATCGTGTCCTTGCGACCAGGCATGCGCTTTTCGATGTCCTCGAGCATCGCCTTCATGGCGTTGCGCTGCAGCCCTTCCTGGCTGCCGCAGAGATCGCAAGGGATGATCGGGAATCGCATCGCGGCGGCGAATTTTTCCAGATCGACCTCGGCGCAGTAGCTCAGCGGCCGCAACACCATGACGTCGCCGTCGTCGTTGAGCAGTTTTGGCGGCATGGCGGCAAGCCGACCACCGTGGAACAGGTTCATGAAGAAGGTTTCGAGGATGTCCTCGCGATGATGGCCGAGCACCAGCGCCGAACAGCCCTCCTCGCGGGCGATCCTGTAGAGATGGCCGCGCCGCAGCCGCGAGCAGAGCGAGCAATAGGTGCTGCCTTCGGGGAGCTTGTCGGTGACGACCGAATAGGTGTCCCGGTATTCTATCCGATGCGCGATGCCGTTGGCGTCGAGATAATCGGGCAGGATATTCTTTGGAAAATTCGGCTGGCCCTGATCGAGATTGCAGGCCAGCAATTCGACCGGCAGCAGCCCGCGCCATTTCATGTCGAGCAGCAAGGCGAGCAGACCGTAAGAATCCTTGCCGCCCGACAGCGCCACCAGCCAGCGCTCGCCGGGCTTCACCATCGAAAAGTCCTCGATCGCCTGGCGGGTCTGCCGCAGCAGCCGCTTGCGCAATTTGTTGAACTCGACCGACGACGGCACCTCGGCAAACAGCGGATGGGAGCCGCCTTCGGCGGCTGGTTCAAGCGTTTCGATGTCTGGCTGCATGT
>NZ_RZSJ01000808.1:0-2116 GCF_003998025.1 Mesorhizobium sp. M8A.F.Ca.ET.021.01.1.1 | reverse complement strand
CCTCCCACCCGGAGGAAACACGCGTTGTCGTCGTACGCGGTAACCGTATCGAAGAATTCGACTTTGAATCGCAGGACAAGAAGCAGCTCAAAGGAAATATCTACCTCGCCCGCGTAACGCGCGTCGAACCCTCCCTTCAGGCAGCCTTTGTCGAATATGGCGGCAACCGTCACGGTTTTCTCGCCTTCAGTGAAATACACCCCGACTACTACCAGATTCCGGTCGCCGACCGTCAGGCACTGCTGCGCGCGGAAGCGCAGGAGGCCGAGGACGAAGAGAACGAGGACGGCGAAGGCGACGATCGCCAGAGCCGGGATCGCGGGCGGCGCGGTCGCCGGCGCGGCGGCAAGAGCCGCGACCGTGGTGAAAACAGGCGCGATGCCGGCACGGCCGATTCCGGCGAGGCAAACGAGGCCGCCGGCGAGACAGACGAAAACAACGACAATGGCGCGGATGCCGTCGCCGAGGACATGTCCAACGTTTCGGGAACCATGGAACCCGATGCCTCGGAACACGCCGGTGCATCCGAACGTGACGGTGCATCCGAAGCTAACGGGGCATCCGAAGATAACGGGGGTTCTTCCGAACAGGATGAAGGCGAAACCAGCGACGGTGGCCCCAAGTCGATCGCCGCCTCCGTCGAAGGCGACGTGATTTCCGAACCCGTGCCGCAGGCGGAACAGGGCAGCGAAGCCACTTCCGCCGACAATGACCGCGGGATGCTCGAGGAAGTATCCTCTTCCCATCCGGACGATCATGAGATCGAATCGGTTGGCGCCGAGGATGCGCTCGAGGAAGTGCGCAACCGCCGCAAGCCGGTGCGCCGCCAGTACAAGATCCAGGAAGTGATCAAGCGCCGGCAGATCCTGCTGGTGCAGGTCGTCAAGGAAGAGCGCGGCAACAAGGGTGCAGCGCTCACCACCTATCTGTCGCTTGCGGGCCGCTATTCGGTGTTGATGCCGAACACGGCGCGCGGCGGCGGCATTTCGCGCAAGATCACCAGCGCGGTCGACCGCAAGCGCCTCAAGGAGGTCGTCGCCGATCTCGAAGTGCCGCAAGGCATGGGCGTCATCCTGCGGACCGCCGGCGAGAGCCGCACCAAGGCGGAGATCAAGCGCGATTACGAATATCTGATGCGGCTGTGGGAGAACGTGCGCAATCTCACGCTCCAGTCCACCGCCCCTGCCCTCGTCTATGAGGAAGGCAGCCTGATCAAGCGTTCGGTGCGCGATCTCTACAACAAGGATATCGACGAGATCCTGGTTTCCGGCGACGAGGGCTACCGCGAAGCCAAGGACTTCATGCGCATGCTGATGCCGAGCCACGCTAAGGTGGTTCAGCCGTTCCGCGACACGACGCCGATCTTCGTGCGCAACGGCATCGAGGCGCAGCTCGACCGCATGCTGCAGCCGCAAGTGACGCTGAAGAGCGGCGGCTACATCATCATCAACCAGACCGAAGCGCTGGTCGCCATCGACGTCAATTCGGGACGCTCCACCAAGGAGCACTCGATCGAGGACACCGCGCTCCACACCAATCTGGAAGCGGCCGAGGAAGTCGCCCGCCAGCTCCGGCTGCGCGATCTTGCCGGCCTGATCGTCATCGACTTCATCGACATGGAGGAGAACCGCAACAACCGCTCCGTCGAGAAGCGGCTGAAGGATCACCTCAAGAACGACCGCGCCCGCATCCAGGTCGGCCGCATCTCGCATTTCGGCCTGATGGAGATGTCGCGTCAGCGCATCCGCGCCAGCGTGCTGGAATCGACCATGAAGCCATGCCCGCATTGCGGCGGCACCGGCCATGTGCGCTCCGATTCGTCGGTGGCGTTGATGGTGGTAAGGGCGATCGAGGAGTTCCTGCTCAAGGATTCGCGCAGCCACATCACGGTGCGCACGCCGGCCGCGACCGCGCTCTACGTGCTCAACCACAAGCGCGGCACGCTGGTGGAACTGGAAAGCCGCTTCGGCCTGACCGTCACCATCGAGGCCGACGATACGGTTGGTGCCCAGCACTACGCGATCTTCCGCGGCGCGCTGGCCGAAAAGCCGGAAGGTTTCGTCGAGGCGCGCAGCCTGCCGGCCTATGTCGAGCCGGAAGAGCCCGAGGACGAGAT
>NZ_RZSJ01000807.1:0-2120 GCF_003998025.1 Mesorhizobium sp. M8A.F.Ca.ET.021.01.1.1 | reverse complement strand
AGGCTATTGACAGCGAGGAGCGTCTTGCCGCCACCGGTGGGCACTTTGAGCACCACATCGGGAACGGATCGGCCGATACCGTCGAGCCGCGGCGAATAGTCGATGGCGACCCGTGAGGCAGGCAACTTGCCCTTTGCTTTCAACGTGTCCCAAGCTTCTTTGGTAAAGTCGGGGACCATGAATTTCAGATGTGGCTTACCCTTGGCGATGACCTCGATTTCGTCTGCCTCCGCTTTCTTGGTCTTCAAGGCATCGAGGTAGGTTTCGAGGGTTTCAAGAACGCGGGCCTGATAGTCGAGTTCGCGCAGCATCGGCTACATCCGCTCGATGCGGTAAAGTGCAAAGGGCAATGGCACGAACTCGACGGGGATGTTCTGCTCGTCTAGCAGCTTCTGGCTAACAAAGCGCGACGGTGCAAAAACCAGATGCTTCTTGCCCGACTTTGCTTCAGTAAATGCTTTGGCCCGCATAAGCGTGAGCGCTGCGTCGGGGGACTTCAGCCATTCGAGGTCATTGCGATAGATCAGCCAGACGTGCTGACTTTCGGTTTCGCCAAGATAAAAGTCGGCCTCGACCATTGCCGCGAGATCCGCCGCACGGTTGGTTGCCATATGATAGAGCGCCGCGCCGATTGCAGCAAAGCCCGGCAAAGCCTCGCCGGTTAGTACCCTGTCGAGTTCGACTGGTTCGCCCAACGTGCAGAAGGTGAAGGTTCCGCCTAACCCTTCAGCATGCTCAGCGACGGTCTTTTCGCCCGTAACGACGAGTTCGCCATCCTTGATTTCCTTTCTTATTCGGTCGAAGCGATGCGCTTCCAGGTTCTCGATTCCGTCAATCCGATGGACTAGGTCATCGGCTTTGACGATCGCGCGCCAGTTGAGGCTTTCGCGCAAGAGTTCGGTCTTTTGTGTGCCGCTGAAATTGTAACCGTTGATTACGCGTCGCATACGTTCAGCAGTGAGCGTGTCTGCATAGTCTTCCATCTCGGCCAAGATGAATTGGCGTTTGCCGCCATCTACTCGATTCTGGTTCAGAACCGCGTGAGCGGTCGAAGCCGTTCCAGCGAACGAATCCAGCACGATGCTGTCAGGTTTTGTTGCAATCTGTAGGACGCGTTGGATTAACGCAGGCGGCTTCGGCGCGTGGAAATCAACCGTCTCGCGATCCGAGAAGATCGCCAACAGTTCCTTTTTGGACTCCTCAGTGTCCCCGACTTCGCTGCTTGGCCAAAGCGTTAGCGGGACGAGCCCTTTGGCAGAATCCGGGAACTGTTTAATTCTTGGCTTGCCGTTGCCGCCCTTTGGCCAATAGACAAGATCATCTGCCTTCAATTTCTCAAATTCAGGCTCGGTGGCGCCCCAGCACCGGCCCTTGGGAGGATGGTGCTTCACGCCCGTTGGGGTGGTGATGGGATAGACTTGGTTCTCACGAAATCCTTGGGCAGAAAATGGGATGGACGCCCATTCCCCACGGGGGTCATTATCCGGGTTTGAGTAACCATTTTCTGTCGGCAATAGGAGGTTTCGACGGCGCTTCCAAGTGTCCGGTAGCGGCTTCGAATAGACCAACAAATGGTCGATGCTTGGCGAAAGGGTTGCCCGATTTTCACGAGAGGTTCGCTTTTGCCACGCTATCTGGCCAACACAACATTCGGCTCCGAATACTTCGTCTAGTAGGCACCTCGCCCGATGAACTTCGTTATCATCCAGCGTCATCCACAGGCTGCCGTGTTCCGAAAGGAGTTCATAAAGCAACCGCAATCTCGGCCACATCATTGCGCACCATTTGTCATGGCGCAGTCCGTCCTCGATGCCGACAGGATTGGCCGATAGCCATTCCTTGATCATCGGGGAATTGACATTGTCGTTGTAAGCCCAGCCCTCATTGCCAGTGTTGTAGGGCGGGTCGATGAAGACGCAGTCCACCTTGCCGGCATAAATCGGCAACAGCGCCTTGAGCGCGTGCAGGTTGTCGCCATGGATGATCAAATTTCCATCGAGCGCCACTTGCCCGATGCCCTTTTCGGCGATGGGCACCAGCGGCCGAAAAGGGACCGCCAAATGGTGGTTGTAGACGAATTCTTTGCCCTTGAAATTAAGTTCCGTCACGCCGCTCCCACC
>NZ_RZSJ01000806.1:0-2121 GCF_003998025.1 Mesorhizobium sp. M8A.F.Ca.ET.021.01.1.1 | reverse complement strand
AGCATGGCCGCCTCGCCGGCAGCGGTCATGCCGGCGAGGCGGCCATGCTTGCGGTGTTGCTCACCGAACGCGGCCTTGGCGGCGACGGTGCCGATCTCGAACGGAGGCTGATGCGCTTTCGCGGCGAGAAATCGCCACGTGCCACGTCGGCGCGCCAGCTTGCCGAGCGCCTGGCCAGGCAGGTCGGCGATGCGAAGACCAGCGGAGCTGTTCACGCCGGGACCCTGCTCATCCATGCCTGGCCGGACCGCGTCGCCAAGGCGCGCGGCGAGCGCGGCCGTTTCGTGCTGGCCAATGGCTCCGGCGCCATGCTCGACGCCGCCGATCCGTTGGCGGGCGAACCCTTTCTGGTCGTCGCCGACCTCCAGGGCAAGGCGCAGAATGCCCGCATCACGGCGGCGGCGGCAATCAGCGAGGAGGATATCCGGTCAGCCCTTGGCGGCAAGATCGAAACGCGCAGGCAGACGAGTTTCGATCGCGAGCGCCGCGCCGTGCGGGTGCGCGAAACCGTGCGCCTCGGCGCCATCACACTCGCCGAACGTATGCTGCCGGCGCCGGTCGGCGCCGATGCCGACCGCGCTATTCTTGAGGCGTTGCGCGAGCATGGGCTTTCCCTTTTGACCTGGAGCAAGGAGGCCCAGACGCTGCGCCAGCGGCTGTCCTGGCTTCACAAGGGCTTAGGCGCGCCCTGGCCAGACATGTCGGATGAAACGCTCATCGAGCGCCTCGATGACTGGCTGCTGCCGTTTCTGTCCGGTGCGGCGTCCCTGGCTGCCATCGATGCTGGTGTGATCCCGGCCGGGCTGTCGTCGCTCGTGCCGCATGACCTGCAGCGCAAGGTCGATGCGCTGGCGCCGACCCATTTCGACGTCCCGTCGGGCAGTCACGTGCCGATCCGCTATGACGGCGAATGGCCGGTTCTGGCGGTCCGCGTCCAGGAACTGTTCGGCCTCGACCGCCATCCTTCGATCGCCAACGGCACCGTGCCGTTGACACTCGAACTGTTGTCCCCCGCGCACCGGCCGATCCAGACGACGCGCGACCTGCCCGGCTTCTGGCGCGGCTCCTGGGCCGATGTGCGCGCCGACATGCGCGGCCGCTATCCCAAGCATGTCTGGCCGGAGAATCCGCTGCTCGCCGCCGCGACCGCCCGCGCCAAACCGCGCGGGACCTAGCCATGGGCGCTTTGGCGGGCCGCTTGGGTCAGCGGGACTTCCCTCGAAAATTTCGCGAAAGCATCAATCACTTCGTCATCCACGGGCGAAGCAAGGAGCGTAGCGACGCGGCGCAGACCCGAGGATCTATGCCGCGACTTCAAGGTGGCTACGTCGGCGCGGAATCCTGCCCAGCCGCACCAGGTCGAAGGTCACGGAATGGATCCCAGGGTCTCCGCGACGGAGCTACGCTCCTGCTCCGCCCTGGGATGACGAAGTTTTGAGGCCTCGGCCAATCCCGAATGTCCCTTTGCGCCGCTACTAGCGCTGTCCATCCCGCGGCTGTAATCCATGGCCATGATCAACATCCTGAACACGCCCGATTTCCAGCAGAGCCAGCGGCTGCGCCTCAACACGCTGATCCGGCTGCGCTGGCTTGCCATTGTCGGCCAGAGCCTGACGGTTCTTGTCGTCGCCTACGGCCTGAAATTCCCGCTGCCGGTCAGCCTGTGTTTTGCGCTGGTCGCCTGTTCGGCCTGGATGAACCTGTTTCTGGCCTTCCGGTTTCCGGCCGCGCATAGACTCACCCCGTTCGCCGCCTTCGGCATCCTGATCTTCGACAGCCTGCAGCTTGCCGGCCTGCTCTACATGACCGGTGGCCTGACCAACCCGTTCTCGCTGCTGATGACCGTGCCGGTCGTCATTTCGGCGACGTCGCTTCCCCTTCGGCTCACCGCCATCCTTGGTGGGCTGGTGATGATAGCGGCGACCTTGCTGGTCTTCCGCCATCTGCCGCTGCCCTGGCATGAGGACGCGCCGCTGGCCATGCCCTTCGTGTATGTTGCAGGCATGTGGATGGCGGTGCTGTCGTCCATCGCCTTCACCGCCATGTACGCCTTTCGGGTGGCCGCCGAGGCCCGGCTTCTGGCCAACGCCCTGGCCGCCACCGAATTGTGGCTGCAGCTCA
>NZ_RZSJ01000805.1:0-2125 GCF_003998025.1 Mesorhizobium sp. M8A.F.Ca.ET.021.01.1.1 | reverse complement strand
GACCCGTATGGTTCGGACGACGCGACATGGCAGCGGCATGTGGCCGAGCGCGAGGCTGAAATCAGGGCCGGCATAGCCGGATCGCGGCAGTTCCCGCGCAATGACGGCCGGACGCTGATCTCGTCGATGGCGCCGCTGGCCGGCGGCAAGCGGTTCATTTCCTATGTCGATGTCACCGACATGAAGGATCGCGAGGCCGAACTCGCCGAAGCGCTGGAAAAGGCGCGGCTGGCGGAAGCGGTGATCAACGGCGTCAAGGATCCGATCTTCGTCAAGGACGACAATCTGCGCTTCGTCTTCGTCAACGAGGCCTTCGCGGCGCTGTTCAAGCAGGCGCCGCAAGCCATGCTTGGCAGGCCGGGAAGCGATTTCCTCGGGCCGGACCAGGTCGCGCTGTTCGAAAGCAGCGAACGCGAGGTGCTGGCCAGCGGACAGCAATACGAAGTGGAAGAAAGCTTCGAGGCCGGCGGCGCCAGCCGTTCGCGCATCGTCAGGAAGAATCGCGTCCGCGTGGCCAGCGGCCGCGACTATGTCGCCGGCTTTCTCTTCGACATCTCCGACATGAAGCGGCGCGAGACCGAAGCCGAAGATGCGCGCAAGCATCTCGCCAACGTGCTGGAATCGCTGCCGGCCGGCGTTATCATCTACGACCGGGACGACAAGTTCGTCTTCGCCAACCGCAGGCTGCAGGATACGCTGCCGGCGCTGAAACCCTTCTGGCAGCCCGGCTGCACCTTCCGCGAAGCGCTGGAGTTCGGCCATTCGGTCGGCTATTTCCGTTCGAGCGGCGATCCCGGGATCGACAGCCTGTACGAAGTCGATTCCGAACGCTGGCTCGACGGCATCCTGGCGCGGTACCGTCTGCCCAATTCCTCCTATGAGCGCCTCAATGCGGATGGGCGCTGGTACCAGGTCTATGACATGCGCACCGGCGACGGCACGTTCATCGGCGTGCGCGTCGACATCACCGACCTGAAGAGCCGCGAGGCGGCGCTTCGTGACTCGATGCGCCAGATCGATCTCTTCCGCCACGTCATGGACGAGTTGCCGGTGGCCGCCTTCATCAAGGCGCAGGACCTGAGCATCGAATTCGTCAACAAGGCGTGGTGCGCGCTAACCGGTCTCACCAAGGACGATGTCATCGGCCGGACCGACCGCCAGCTGTTCAGCGGCGAGGAAGCGGAGGGCTTCAGCCACGACGACACCGATGTCGTGACGAACGGCAATGTGCGCGAGGTCGAGGAGCCCGTTACCCATCGTGACGGCACGGTGCGGCAGTTGATGACGCGCAAGAGCCGCCTTGTGGCCACCGACGGATCGGTGCATCTCGTGGGCTCCAGCACCGATATCACCGACGTCAAGGCACGCGAGCAAGCCCTGGAAGAGAGCATGCGCGAGAACGAGGTGTTCCGCAGCCTTATCGACAACGTACCGGTGTCGATCTACGCCAAGCGCTCCGACCTCCGGCAATTCTATGTCAACAAGGGCTGGTGCGACCTCACCGGCTTCAGCAAGCAGGAGGCGATCGGCAAGACCGACGTCGAGATATTCGGGCCGGATGGCGAGGCCTTCGTGGCCAGCGATCTCGCCGTGCTGCGTACCGGCGAGACCCAGGAGATCGAGGAGACGGTTCGCCTTCCCGACGGCAGCGTCAGGCATCAGTTCGCCCGCAAGGGCGCAATGATCGCCTCCGACGGTTCGCTCTACCTGATCGGTTCCACTACCGACATTACGGAGCTCAAGCAACGCGAAGCGGAGCTCAGCGAGGCACGCCAGCGCGCCGTGCTCGCCGACCGCGCCAAGTCGGAATTCCTCGCCAATATGAGCCACGAAATCCGCACGCCGATGAATGGCGTGCTGGGCATGGCTGAACTCCTGGCCAAATCCAATCTCGATCTGAAGCAGAAGACGTTCACCGACATCATCGTCAAATCGGGCAACGCGCTCCTGACCATCATCAACGACATCCTGGATTTCTCCAAGATCGATGCCGGCCAGCTGGTGCTCGATCCGGCGCCCTTCAATCTCGCCGAGGCGATCGAGGACGTGGCGACGCTGGTGTCGACGCGGGCCAAGGAAAAGGACCTCGAGCTCATCGTGCGTATCGAGCCGCGGCTCGAAAGCC
>NZ_RZSJ01000804.1:0-2128 GCF_003998025.1 Mesorhizobium sp. M8A.F.Ca.ET.021.01.1.1 | reverse complement strand
GGATGTGGATCGATTCCGCCATCCAACGCGCATCCGGCGGCAGCGCGTCGCCAAGCTTCGACACCTGAAACAGCGCATCGATGCCGGCCAGATTTCCAGCCAGCGCATTGCCGGTGTTTTGCGAACGCCAGTAGATCGCCTGTTTTGGCTTGTCGGCGTCGGGCGTAGCGCCCAGAAAGCCTTTGAGGCGGACATCCCGGACCATTTCCAGCTCGTTGATGAAGACGCCGACCAGTTCGGTGACCGCTTCGTTGCCATCGCGATAGAGCGCATTCCGTGGCCCCGGATTGGCCCAGAGTGCCGCGAAGCCGTCCGGTTTGCTCCAGGCCGCGCTGACATCGGCGGCGATGGTTTCGATGTTGCCGGCAACGGACGCGCCATAAGCGCAGCGATAGGGTTCGTCCTTGCCCGTCAAGGCATCGGCGCCGTCGCCGTAAAGCACGAATTCCAGCGCGCCGAGCCCCTGCATGGCAACGCTCTTGTCGGCAAGCTGCGCAGGATCGGTGGCGGTGGGATCCTTGCCCGACAGCGCCGCCTGCACCTGTTTCAGACCGATGCTCTTGCGGTCCGGCCAGAACAGCATGCGCTCCGCCCTGTTGTTCTCCTTGATCGGCCCGAAACCGATGATCTCGGCCGATGACCAGGCATAGACGGTAGCCGAGAACGCCGCGCGCGCCGCATCAAGCTCCCCTTGCGAGGGCGCCTCGCAGAGCTTGTGCATCGCCTTGGCGAGGGCTTCCGTATGCTGGTGCAGATCGGCATAGGCCGGGCGGACAAAACCGTCGATCGCGCGCTTGACGACGTCCGAGGCTTTGACCGCGGCCGATGCGGGCAATGCGGCCAGTAGAACCAGCGGAAGAACGAGAACCAGCGCGAAACGCTTCAGCATCACAGTGACTCCAGGAATTTGACCAGCGCATCGCGCTCGGTGGCGTTTGCGGCGGCAAAGCGGTCGCGCGCCTTTTGCGCCTCGCCACCATGCCACAGGATAGCCTCGACCAAAGACCGCGCACGGCCGTCGTGCAGATAGAAGGAATTGCCGTTGACCGTTTCGGTGAGGCCGATCCCCCATAGCGGCGGGGTGCGCCACTCATTGCCTGTCGCCTCGCCCACGGCCTGGCCGTCGGCAAGGTCCGGCCCCATGTCGTGCAGCAGGAAATCGGAATAAGGCCAGATCAGCTGGAACGCCTGCGCCCTGTCGGGCGCATCGCGACGGGTGACGAATTTCGGCGTGTGACAGGCAACGCAGCCGATTTCGTAAAAGACCTTCTTGCCGGCGAGCACAGCTGGCGAGGCGAGGTCGCGCCGCGCCGGCACCGCCAGGTTCCGCGAATAGAAGGTGACGAGATCCATCACCGGCGCCGGCGCCTCGGCCGGGCCGAGGCGCGCCTGCACGCCGTTGGGCATGGCGAGGCATTTCTCCTGCGCGGCGGTGCAATCCCCCCAGTGTTTCGGCTTCTCGGGTGTCGAGATGCCGATGTCGCCGGCAAAGGCGTCCGCGGCCTGCCGGCGGATCGACGCGGCCTGCGCCTTCCAGCCGAAGCGGCCAAGCGTCAGTTCACCGCTCAGGCCATCACGCACGATGTTCGGCTTGCCGGAGATGCCATCGCCGTCCCTGTCGTCCGGGTCGGCATGGGCCAGAATGTCCGCCGGCGCGATCTGTTCGATCAGGCCAAGGCCGATCATGGGCGGCGTCAGGCGCGGCGACAGCGTGGTGCGCGGATCGAGCGGCCCATAGCCAAGATCGTCTACCGCGTAGGTGGGTTTGCGCAGGGAAATGACGGTGCCATCCGTCAGCTCCACCTTACGTTCCTGATAGTCGACACGCATGCTGCCTTCGCCCTTGAGACCATGGACCGCCAGTTCCTGCAACTGCGTGCCATAGACCGGGTCCGGGAGATTGAGCAGCCTGTGGTCGGCAAGCGCCGCCTTCTCTTCCGCGGTGCTTGCGTCGCGCGCCAGCCGCAGGAACATCGAGGTGGTGCCGGCATCGCCTTGTGGCGGCCGGCCACGGCCATCCTTCAGATGGCAGTTCTGGCAGGCCCGTTCGTTGAACAGGGGCCCGAGTCCGTCCGAGGCCTGCGTCGAGGATGGCGACGACACCCAATTCTTGCGGAAAAGCGCGTTG
>NZ_RZSJ01000803.1:0-2141 GCF_003998025.1 Mesorhizobium sp. M8A.F.Ca.ET.021.01.1.1 | reverse complement strand
TCCCTAGGGCAAACTCCCTGCCGGGGCTGCAGGAGGTGAGATGAGAGCACGCGCGGCTACGCTCGGGGATCTCGAGGATGTCTTCCATGGCCTGTCCAAGCGGATGTCGGACGAGTACGTGGCGGCCGGCAAGGACAGCAAGATCGCCTACGACAATCTGATGATGAATTTGAAGGAAGGCCGGGCGCATGCGCTCGTTGAGGGCGACAGGGCCGTGGCGATCATTGCCTGGCACGAGAACAGCGATGCCGCCGATACGCTGTTTGCCGCGCAGGAGGATTTCTTCCGCGCCTCGACCGTGCGCTTCTGCAAGCGGCATATCAGGCATATCCAGGCGCTGGCCGGCAACCTTCCGATCCATTCGCGCAGCTGGCTGCAGGGGCCTGACGTCGCCAGATGGTTCGGCATCATCGGCTATGTCGAGCGGGGCCAGGAGAACGGCGCCAATCTGTTCGAACTGCCACCGGCTCGCCTCGGCTAAGGAACCCTGGCTGCGGTAGCTGTTCATCTTTGCCGCGAACGCCGACTGTACATCGCCATCGCCCGCGCAAATTCGTCGATGCGGGTCACCGTCTTCGCCTCCAATCGCTTTAACGCGGCGGCCTTTGCGAATTGCACACTCGGCCGCCTCATGGACTGCCTCGGCAAGCGGCTTGCGCAGGACGACGATTGGCGGGATGTTGCTGGGGGGCAACCGGGGCCAAACCGGCAGGCCGAGACCAATATGGCTGCTGTAAAATGTCGCGAGCTTGCTTCGCCTTTCTTGTCTTTGTTGCCTTGCTGATGCCGGTAGAGGCAAGCGAACGCATGTCTCATCTGTTTGATCGCTCCAACCTGCCGATCGCCTATTTTCGCGAATCGGATCTTGTGACCGCGTACGCGACTGCAATGGCGCGCTTCCGTCTGCAGTTCGCAGGGCGCGCCGGCGAAACCAATCTTGCGATCCCTCTCGAACCATTGCTTTTGCGGGCCGAATTCCGGGCGCGGACATGGCGCTCGGCGGACGGCAGCTTGTTGCAAGGCTTCGCCGGCAAGGGCGGCTTCCGATTGACTATCGGTAACTGCCTGGCGCGTATTTGCGCAGCCAGCGAATGCAGCGATGCCGGTTGGCCGGTTTACGCCTGCAGCGACGGACGCAAGCGCAAGATGTCCGTCACCGATTTTGTGACGGCAAGATTCGATGGCATCCCCTATCGTCGACTGAGCGCCCCTCCTTCACAGCAATGATAGCGCGAGGTGGTCTCACCGAGGCAGATGTTCAGCCAGGGCGATATTCGGTTGCCGCAGCGCGAAAGCCGCCTGTACCGAGCGGTTGACCGTCACCGGCAGGATCGGAGGCGACAAACCCGAGAAGGTAGGTGACGCGATCGGGCAACAGCTCCGCAAAACCATCCCCGAGAGGGGCCCAGAGCGGTGCCGGGCGCATCCGCCACAGCGCGATCGGGTTGCGCTCGGCAGGCGTTGATGGTTTGTTGCCGGTCAGCGGAGATCAAGTGATGCGAGAATCCATGGGTCAAGACGAATACGGGTCGGCGAACCCCTTCGATCCGGACGACCTGCCGAATTTGAACGCGATCGGACCAGGGATCGGCAACAACGACTTCGAGAAATACGCGGTCGCCGTGATCATCGTGTTCGGCGCCCTGATTATCGGCGGGCTGATGGCCGCGTCGATGACTTTCGGCCATCGCAACGGCTTCCTCTTCGCTCTGGGCGGCGCCACGTCGGCCTGGATATCGGGAAATGCGCTTTTGCTCGACCGGCCACGCATCTATGCGCTGTTCGTCGGCATTGCCGCCTTGATGCTGATTGCATCGACCATCACGCTGGTGACCTGACGGCTCCTGCCGGGCCATGAAGCGGAGGCCGCTCCCGAAGGGTGGAATCCGGCCTCGTCCGGCAAGGAACAGGCTTGCGGCCTGTCAATATCCAAGCGCTTCGCCCGACGCCGCGCGGCTGTCGATGGCGCCATTGTAGCGCGCGCCGCCGCCCTTCTCGATTTCCGCCAGGCTCTTGCCGCCGACGAGAATGCCCGCCGCCTGGCCCCAGCTCTGGTGAGCGAGATCGAGGTGATAGCCCATACCGGCGAGCAGCCTTTCGGTATCGGGCGAAAGCCCGAACGGCTCGACATAGACCGTGTC
>NZ_RZSJ01000802.1:0-2147 GCF_003998025.1 Mesorhizobium sp. M8A.F.Ca.ET.021.01.1.1 | reverse complement strand
CATAGAACATGGCGGCTGGAATGAAAAGACCGGGCCGGGGCGCGCCTCAGGCCGCGCATGGCCGGCGGCGCCCCCGACGAGGTAAGTCGAAGGCGATCAGCGGCCGAAGTCGTCGGAACTGAGGCGGGTCCAGCGGTCGCCCATCAAGCCGCCGATAGCGATGTCGCCGGAGCGGACCGCCTCCGTGACCTCGGCGATTCGCGAGCGGACCATCGTCCCCCCGGCATAGCGGAAGATGAGATTCCTATAACCGAAGAGGTGGGACATGAACCTGCCCTGGGTCTGCCCGCTGATGCCCACGCAGCCCATATCCCGCGCTGCGGCGACAAGGCCATCCAGCGTCGCGCCCCAGTGAGGTGCGGACGCCTGGATTTGCAACAGGTTCGCCATGTCGCCGGCTTGACCGTAGAAGGCATAGCAGCCGAGCATCCTGCCGGTTCCGTCGTAAGTCCCGCCAAAATGAAGCGGGCCGTCGGCCCGCTTCTCGGCCGCCAATGCGAGCAGCCGCGGCAGCTCGCCATCCCTCCAACTCGGCCGAAGAGCGTAATCCGACAGGAGGGCCGGCAGCCGCTCGGCAAATTGCGCGGCATTGATCGGCTCGGCATGGACCCGATGCGACGATGAAGGCTGGACGGGCGCTTCGAACCTTCGCTTCGTGAGAGCATCGAACGCCCTCGCGCAGGGTTCGAGTGCAAGGCGAGGCAGGCGGGGCCATTTGCGGTGCAGTGCGGCGGCCGCCATCGCGGCTGGCCGGAAGATATAGGTCCATCCCAGACAATGGACCGGCAGGAGCTGGTATTTCATCGGCCGCGCGAAGGCCAGGGATACCCGGTTGGCCGAATCCGTCAGCTGCAGATCGAATTCGCCTTGATGCAAGGCGCGCAGCAATTGCGGTCCGGCCGAGCCGTGATCGGCGCCAGGGTCGGCCATGAACGGACCGATGATCGCCGCATTCAATGCCGCTCCGTTGAGTTCGTAACGGGTTTTCAGAACGCCGAGGAACCCACCCAGATCGCCCTGCGGATTGATCTGGACAAGGGCACTGCTCTCACCGGACTGGCCGGCAGGGTCAAGATAGATCTTTCTCATATACTCGGCCGTCTCCGCGATCGCGCGATCGAGGAGGTGACGGCGACGCCGGCGAAACTGCGTCAGGAAGAGTGCGGCGACGCGTTCGAGATCTTCGGCGGCGAGCGGCCGAACCGAGCCGTGCTGAGATCCCAGCACCGATGGCGCAGCCACCTTTTCCACGCCAGTAGTTCCGGAAGCAAGATGCATTTCGAAGACCGCTTGGGTTGCTTTTTCAGCATACAACAACCAAAAGTAGAGGCAACGAATCTCGGTCGGTAACGTAAACAGACACCGCGATCTCGATATATGAAAAAGGACTTCGCAGGCGGATTTGCTTAGCCGGCATATGCCGGGTGACAGGGGCTCGGACGTCTCGCAGCGCGTGATGGAGATGGCCTCCAGCCTAAGCCGGAGGCCATCTCGGGTCAGACCATGAGGCCCTTGGTCAGTTCCAGCGCCTGGCGCTCGAACAGGCGGCGGTAGATGCCGCCCTTCAGGCGGATCAACTCGTCATGCGAGCCTTCCTCGACGATCTTGCCGCGATCGAACACCAGCAGCCTGTCGAGCGCCCTCACCGTCGAAAGCCGGTGCGCGATGACCAGCGTCGTGCGGCCGACCATCAGCCGTTCCATCGCCTGCTGGATCAGCACCTCCGATTCCGAATCGAGGCTCGATGTCGCCTCGTCCAGGATCAGGATGCGCGCATCGGCCAGGAAAGCGCGGGCGATCGCCACGCGCTGACGCTCGCCGCCCGACAGTTTCACGCCACGCTCGCCGACCAGCGTGCCATAGCCTTTCGGCAGGTTGGCGATGAAATCGTGCGCGCTCGCCAGTCTCGCGGCATGCTCGATCTCCTCTTGGCTGGCGCCTGGCCTGCTATAGGCGATGTTTTCGGCCAGCGAACGGTGGAACAGGATCGGTTCCTGCTGGACGATGGCGATCTGGCCGCGTAGCGACGCCTGGGCGACCTGCGAGATATCCTGGCCGTCGATCACTATCTTTCCCGCGTTCACGTCATAGAGCCGCTGGATGAGCTTGACGAAGGTGGTCTTGCCCGAGCCCGAGTGACCGACGAG
>NZ_RZSJ01000801.1:0-2149 GCF_003998025.1 Mesorhizobium sp. M8A.F.Ca.ET.021.01.1.1 | reverse complement strand
ATATCGAAGACGATATCTCCGGAAGCTTCCCTGCCTGGCCCGACGTCATCCTGATCGACGGTGGCCAGGGCCAGATGACGGCGGTGCGCAAGATCCTTTCCGATCTCGGCATCGAGGACCGCGTCGTCGCCATCGGCATCGCCAAGGGGCAGGACCGCGATGCAGGCCGCGAGCGCTTCTTCGTCAAGGGCAGAGACTCGTTTTCGCTGCCCGTGCGCGATCCCGTGCTCTATTTCGTCCAACGCCTGCGCGACGAGGTCCACCGTTTCGCCATCGGTTCGCACCGGGCCCGCCGCAAGAAGGAAATGGTCAAGAGCCCGCTCGACGAAATCGTCGGCATCGGTCCCGGCCGCAAGCGCGCGCTTCTCTTGCATTTCGGCACCGCCAAGGCGGTCAGCCGGGCCGCGGTGGAGGATCTGAGGAAGGTCGACGGCATCTCCGAACAGGTGGCGAAACTGGTCTACAACCACTTCCACGAGAGTTGAAAAAATCGCCACTTTCATCTGGCCAGTCGAATCTGGCCTGTTGACCCCCTACATCCGCTTCTGATTTGAGTACGCAGGCAGAAAGAGTCCACCAGACATGGCCCAGCGCGCGTTTAACCTGCCTAACATGTTGACCTACGCCCGCATCATCGCGGTGCCGCTGGTCGTGCTGTGCTTTTTTCTGGAGGGCCATCTGAAATCGAGCGACTTCGCTCGCTGGTCGGCGCTGGTCATTTTCCTGCTGGCGTCCGTCACCGATTATTTCGACGGCTATTTTGCGCGTGCCTGGCAGCAGACCTCCAACATCGGCAAGATGCTCGATCCGATCGCCGACAAGCTGCTGGTCGCCACGTGCCTCTTGCTGCTTGCGGCTGACACCGACCGTCACGCCGGGATCGCCGGCTGGTCGCTGTGGGCGGCGATCATCATCCTGTGTCGCGAAATCCTGGTCTCGGGCCTGCGCGAATATCTGGCGGCACTCAAGGTCTCGGTGCCAGTGACGCAGCTTGCCAAGTGGAAGACCACCATCCAGATGGTCGCCATCGCCTTCCTCCTGGCGGGACCGGCCGGTGACAAGATCTTTCCGCTGACCACGCAGACCGGCCTGGTGCTGCTGTGGATCGCGGCCCTCGTGACGCTCTACACCGGCTACGACTATTTCCGCGCCGGCCTCAAGCACATCATGGACGAGTGAGATGACGACCCGTCTCATCTATTTCGCCTGGGTTCGCGAACGTATCGGCACATCGGAAGAAGATGTCGAATTGCCCGCCGGCATCGAGACGGTCGCCGACCTCTTGCGCTGGCTGCAATCGCGCGGCGAAGGTTACCAACACGCGCTGCAATATCCCGATGTGATCCGCGTCGCCATCAACCAGGAACATGTCGACCATCGCGAGAAGATATCGGGTGCACGCGAGATCGCGCTGTTCCCGCCGATGACCGGAGGCTGACATCATGTCGGCCGTCCTGGTGCCGACCGTGCGCATCCAGCGCCAGGATTTCGACGTTGCCGCCGAGATCGCCGGGCTGACGCAAGGCCGCGCCGACATTGGCGCGGTGGTCACCTTCTCCGGCCTGTGCCGCGATGAGCAGGGCGCGCTCTCGGCACTCGAACTCGAGCACTATCCCGGCATGGCTGAAGCCGAGATCGGGCGTATCGCTGCCGAAGCCACCGAGCGCTGGCCGCTGCAAGGCCTCACCGTCATACATCGCCATGGCAAGATCGCGCCGGGGGACAACATCGTCCTGGTGGTGGCCGCTTCGGCGCACCGCCAGGCGGCATTCGAGGCGGCGGACTTCCTCATGGACTACCTCAAGTCGCGTGCCCCCTTCTGGAAGAAGGAACATCGCACCGACGGCTCCGAGGGGGGCTGGGTCGAGGCTAAGGAAACCGACGCCCAGGCAGCCCGGCGCTGGAAGCGACCGCCGTCCGAATAATACCGTGCAGGCGTCACGGAACGACCGCAATCCTTCTGCCAACTGGTCACGTGACTGATTTGGGCAAGGGATACGGTCATGCTGGACAGGATCGCCGAATTCTTCGTCTTTGGCTTGGTGCCGCTGGTCGTCGGTATCCTGGCGGTGCCGGAGCTGTCCGTTGCCGCGGAAAAGGCGGTGAGGGGGGAAGTGATCTATCGCGAGCGCATAGCGTTGCCGCCCAG
>NZ_RZSJ01000800.1:0-2154 GCF_003998025.1 Mesorhizobium sp. M8A.F.Ca.ET.021.01.1.1 | reverse complement strand
GGCCTTGCAAGAGGCCCGTTGAAATGATGCGCCCCCGCACGAAGCATGCCGTACCCGCGGCCAGCGACATCTGTCGCCTGTCGGCTGTCAAACTCGTCGACGCGATCCGCCGAAAGAAACTCTCCGTGCGCGAGGTGGTGACGGCTTTCCTGGACCGCATCGATGCGGTCAACCCGCAGGTCAACGCCATCGTCTCGCTGCGAGACCGCGCCGATATCCTGCGCGAGGCCGACGCCGCCGATATCAGGCGGACGGATGGAACCGGCGCGCTCTTTGGCCTTCCCATCGCCATCAAGGACCTTGCCTCCACAACGGGCCTCAGAACCTCGTTCGGCTCGCCGATCTTCGCCGATTTCGTGCCGCAAGAAGACGATTTCTTCGTCGAACGCATCCGCGACGCTGGCGCCATCATCATCGGCAAGACCAATGTTCCCGAATTCGGGCTCGGCTCCAACACCTACAACAACGTCTTCGGGCCAACGCTGAACGCCTTCGA
Organism: Mesorhizobium sp. M8A.F.Ca.ET.021.01.1.1; assembly: GCF_003998025.1. Classification (NCBI taxonomy): domain Bacteria; kingdom Pseudomonadati; phylum Pseudomonadota; class Alphaproteobacteria; order Hyphomicrobiales; family Phyllobacteriaceae; genus Mesorhizobium; species Mesorhizobium sp. M8A.F.Ca.ET.021.01.1.1. The sequence goes on along the minus strand of NZ_RZSJ01000800.1, from coordinate 1,658 downwards.
TCCGGCGCTGACCGCCGGCGGCTCGAGCGGCGGCGCGGCGGTGGCGCTGGCGCTGGACATGGTGCCGGTCGCCGATGGCAGCGATTTCGGCGGTTCGCTGCGCAACCCGGCTGCCTGGAACAATGTCTACGGCTTTCGGCCATCGCAGGGGCTCGTGCCCGGCGGTCCCGACTTCGAGGTTTTTCACGCGCAGATGGGCGTCGAGGGGCCGATGGGCCGCAACGTCGCCGACATGGCGCTGTTGCTCGACGTGCAGGCCGGTTACCATCCGCAAGCGCCTCTCTCCTATGAAAAGCCGGGATCCTTCCTCGAAGGGCTCGCGCCACCGGCGACCGGCGGCCGCGTCGCCTGGCTCGGCGATCTCGGCGGCCATCTGCCGGTCGAGCCCGGCATCCTCGACCTGTGCGAGGCAGCGCTGGCACGGTTCACGGATGCATCCTTCCGGACCGAGCCCTTGCGTCCGGATTTCGATTTCGAGGCACTCTGGCAGGCCTTCGTGACGCTGCGCCAGGCCAGCAGCGGCTGCGCGCTGAAAGTGCACTATGACGATCCCGCTAGGCGCAGGCTGCTGAAGCCGGAAGCCGTCTGGGAGGTGGAAAACGCCATGCGGCTGACGGCGCCGCAGATTCGCGCGGCCTCGGTCATGCGCACGTCCTGGCACCGGATGCTACTATCGATCTTCGAACGCTTCGACCTCATCGCGCTGCCGACCGCGCAGGTCTTTCCCTTCGATGTCGGCACCCATTGGCCGCGCGAGGTCGCCGGGCGGGCAATGGACAGCTACCATCGCTGGATGCAGGTTTCGGCCTTCGCCACCTTGGGCGGTTGCCCGGCGGTCAATGTCCCGGTCGGCTTCGACGACAGGGCCCGGCCCATGGGCATGCAGTTGATCGGCCGGCCACGCGGCGACCTCGCCGTGCTGAAGGCCGCGGTCGCCTATGAGACGACCCTGCCCTGGCCGGCCGGCGCCTGAGCCACGTACGACGCGCGCCAGCTTGCTTCGCCCTCGCCGTCATGCATTGATTGTCGCCTAACAGGCCGCGACAGCGGCATTGCGAGGAAAAATCATGTCGCTGGAACTCTACGCCGCCTATGTTCTTGCTTGCATCGTCATCATCCTGGTGCCTGGGCCGACGGTCACGCTGATCATCGCCAACAGCATCCGCCACGGAACCCGTGCCGGCCTCGCCAACGTCGCCGGCACGCAGGCTGGCCTTGCCGTCATGATCGCCATCGTCGGCATTGGGCTCAACACGCTGATCGCGGGCATGGGCCACTGGTTCGAATGGGTCAGGCTGATCGGTGCGGCCTATCTGATCTGGATGGGCGTGCAGATGTTCCGCTCAAAGGGCACGCTGAACGCCGACGGAACCGCTCGGAAACCCCGCGGTGGCTTCTTCCTGCAGGGCTTGGCTGTGGCGCTCAGCAATCCAAAGACGCTGGTCTTCTTCGGCGCCTTCTTTCCGCAGTTCATCTCTCCCGCCGGCAACTACCCGCTGCAGATCGTCATCATGGGCCTCACCGCCATGATCTTCGCCGCCATGTCGGATTCGACCTATGCGCTGGCCGCCGACCATGAAGCTGCCGCTGATCCTCGACAGGAGCTTGATGCGGCTGGCCGAGAGCATGCGCCCGGCGCGGCCGGCGGCCAGCGCATA
>NZ_RZSJ01000007.1:0-32268 GCF_003998025.1 Mesorhizobium sp. M8A.F.Ca.ET.021.01.1.1 | reverse complement strand
GCGAATAGGGATTCTTGGAGAATTTCCGGATCGACACCAACGGACCGTCGACCGAGATCGGCCGCACCGCGATGTTGACGCGGGAGCCATCTTCCAGCCGGGCATCGACCATCGGCGCGGATTCATCGACGCGACGGCCGATGGCGGAAACGATCTTGTTGATGATGCGCAGCAGGTGCGCCTCGTCTCGAAATCGGATGGCTGTCTCTTCAACCAAGCCACGCCGCTCGATGAAGACGCGGTTGTGGGTGTTGATCAGGATGTCGGTAATGGAGTCATCCTTGAGCAGCGGTTCAATCGGCCCCAGTCCGAGCATCTCGTCAGCCGTGTCGCTGGTCAGTTGATCGAGTTCTCTGGCATTCAACGGCACGTTTCGATTTCGAACGAACTCGCGAACGATCGGACGGATCTCATTCAGGATCTCATCCTTGGACGCGTTTTCGAGGGCGGTCAGATTGAAGCGGTCGATCAGATGACGATGAAGCTCTACCTTGAGCGTCAGGAACGCGTCGCCATGGGATTCGATATCGGCCGCCGCAGAAAGGGCCGGAGCAGCAGGCAGCACCGTCAGCGGCTCCGCGTTTGTCGCGACAGGTTGTGCCCCCGGCCCCTTGATAAAACGCCCTAGCATAATCGCCTATGCCCCCCTAACCCTACATTAGCGGAAACTAAACGTTAACCAATCAGGGCACAAGCGCCTTGGCGCCTAGCGCCTGGTCAATACTTTCAACATAGTTAAAGAGCGTACCCAAAAAATATCGTTTTTATTTATGATCCCCGCGTTGCCAAACATGAGTGTGCGACTAAGCTTTAGATCCTCCTGTGCCCTTGCGTGCTCCGACATCGGAATCCACTCCATATCTGGCTATAACCCCCTAGATATAAAGGGATATGCTACACATCTAAAGTAGCCGTTACTTTATTAGGCCTTACGCATAATTGTGAACGAATGGTTAAGGACGCTTGAAAAATTAGACGAATCAAGCTCTTGCTGAAATTTAAAGCCGCTCTCAACTCGCAAGTTCATGTATTGGGAAGTTAAGGAACCGTTAATCCCGTTTGACTCCGCAATTTCTCGGGACCTAGGATCGAGATGACGGGGGATGCTTGGGTATGGAGTTCATCCTTGGCTCTGTCTCGTCGGGTTCAAACCTCCAAAGGGAGAAATTGACATGAAGAAGCTCATGACGATGACCCGGCAGTTCCGCGACGATGAAACCGGCGCTGCCATGGTCGAATACTCTATCCTGGTTGGCATCATCGCTGCGGCGTCACTGCTGGCAATTCTTGCGATCGGCGGCTGGGTAGGTGATCAGTTCACCGGCCTCTGCGCCAATCTGAATGGCAAGGGCGTGACAGCAGCCGGCGCCGCTGGTGGCGACTGCACTCCGTAATCACTAACTCCTTGGGCCGGAGTCACTCGACCCGGCCCAAGGGTTCTCATTGTGAAGAGATGGCATCGCCCGTTGGGCGATTTGGGGTGGGAAGATGCGCGCCAATACTCTCATTATGATTGTCCTTGCCGGCGTGTTCGGCGTGCTGGCAGTGGTGCTTGCCAACATCTGGCTTGCCAACCAGCGCAGTGCGATGGCGCAGTCGAATGGCGCCCAGCGAGATACCGTCGTGGTGGCGGCGATGCCGCTGAAATTCGGCGACGCGCTGAGTGCCGACAAGCTGCGCGAAATTCCCTGGCCGGCGGGCGCCATACCGGCAGGCGCGTTCAAGACGACAAAGGATGCAATGGCAGGCGAAGGCACGAGGCAGGCGCTTCAGACGATCAGCGTCAACGAGCCCATTCTGGCAAGCAAGATCACCGGCCCGGGCCAGCGCGCCACGCTCTCGGCGGTGCTTGGCGAAGGCATGAAGGCAGTTTCCATAAGGGTCAATGACGTGCTTGGGGTGGCTGGATTCGTTTTCCCCGGCGATCGCGTCGATATTCTGCTGACGCGCACGGTGCGTGGCGACGACGGTGCGGACAAGAGTTTCGTCGATGTGTTGCTGCAGAGCATGAAAGTGCTCGCCATCGACCAGGTGGCCGATGCGACCAAGGACAGCCCGACCGTCGTCAAGTCAGTGACGCTCGAGGTCAGCACCAAGGATGCGCAGAAGCTGACCCTGGCAGCCGGCGCCGGCCAATTGTCCCTGGCGCTGCGCCAGGCGGCGGCCAGCAAGGGCGAGGCCACCGAGCGGGTGACGCTTTCCGACCTGACCGGCGAAATGCCCGAAGACGTCGCCAAGCGACAGGCCGAACTCGAGAAGAAAGCGGCCGCGGACGCATTGGCGGAAGCTGAGCGCAAGCGTGCCGAGGAAAAGATTGCCGGGCTCACCCAGGCTGTGGAGCGCGTTGGAAGCCGGCTTGACGAGCTGGGCAAGGCTAAGCCCGCTCCAGCGGCGGCCGCTGAAGTGCGGGAAGTCGTCAAGGAAGTGGTCAAGTATGTGCAGCCCGAGCCGCCGAAGAATGTGTCGGTAGGCGTGTTTCGGGGCGTGAAGCTCGAGACATATGACGTGCCGCGACAACCATGATAATAGTGCGGCATAATACCGCGCGACACGGTGGCTGCCTTAAGCAGCATTTGGGGAGACGGGGATGCAGGGGACTTGGTCGAGGATAGCGGCGGGCGCGTTGTCCTGTCTGGTGGCGTTTTTGCTGTCGAGCCTCGTGGCCGAGGCGGCTGACCGCTTCATCGACGTGTCCAACCCCAGCGTCCATCGTGTTTTCCTGCCGATGTCGCAATCGGTGACGATCCAGGTAAATGCCAATCTCGGCGACATCGTCGTCGGCGACGAGAAGATCGCCGATGCGCAGCCAATGACCGACCGCACGCTCTATGTCATCGGCAAGGGCGCCGGCACCACCACGGTCAACCTGTTCTCGCCCGACAAGCGCTCGCTTGGCGTCATCCAGATCGAGGTCGGCGTCGATGTCAGCGACATGGCTGCGGCGATCCGCCAGGTTTCGCCGAGATCGCGCATCGAAATCGGCTCGGTGAACGGCAGGGTGCGACTTGGCGGCCATGTCAAGGACGGCGCCACGCTGGCGGCCATCATGGAAGTGGCGCAGCAATATGGCCCCGACGCCATCATCAATGCCGTCACCGTCGACGACAGTCAGCAGGTCAACCTCGAAGTGCGTGTGCTGGAAGCAAAACGCAATGCCGGCCGCGACCTTGGCGTGTCGATCAGGAGCAGGAACAGCAGCGGCACGACCCGGCTGGGCACAGGCAGCGCTGTCGTTGACGAGGATAATGTGGTGGCAGGGCCCGGAAATGTCATCACGGGGCTGTTGTCGAACTCCAACCCATTTGCAGCACTGATTGCCCGCGTCATCGACAGCAACATCAAAGTTGACTTGCTCATCGAGGCGCTGGAGGCCAAGGGGGTGGTGCGCACGCTTGCCGAGCCGAACCTCACCACGCTTTCCGGCGAACCCGCCAGTTTCAACGCCGGCGGCCAGGTTCCCATCCGCAGTGTCAACAAAGATGGCGAGGTCCAGATCGAGTACAAGCAATTCGGCGTCAACCTCCTATTCACGCCGGTGGTGCTCGCCGACGACAAGATCCACATCCAGCTGGCGCCGGAGGTCAGCGACCTGACCGGCTTCACGACAGCCGGCGATCCGATCTTCACCAACCGCAAGCTGGAAACCGTCGTCGAACTGCGCGACGGCCAGAGCTTCGCGGTCGGCGGGCTTCTGTCTAGCAAGACGACCAAGCTTCAGGAGCAGGTGCCGTGGCTCGGCCAGGTGCCGGTCATCGGCACGCTGTTTCGCAATTCGAGCAGCCAGAAGGACGAGACCGAACTGGTCGTCGTCGTCACGCCGCATATCGTGCGGCCGGTGAGGCCCGGCGAACAGCTGGCGACGCCTTTCGACAAGACACGGCCCGCGAACGACCCGGAATTCTTCGTGCTCGGCCAGCTCGAAGTGAACAAGGACATGATCCGCAAATATGAAACAGGCGACGGCGTCACCGGCCCCTATGGCCACATGCTGGACTTCAAATCGAAGGACAAGATGCTCTATGTCAAGAAATAGCGGCTTGATCCTCATTCTGTGCGCCGGGTCGCTTTCGGGCTGCGCCGCGGACTATCTGAACCACTACGACACGGTGACCTTGGCCGCGGGCGACACGCAGAAATACAATTCCCTGCTGCAGACGGTCGACCCACTCAATCCGGCATCCAGGAACACGCATATCGAAGGCGACGGCACGCGCGCCGCCGCTGTCGCGCACAACTACAAATATCCGCCGCCACCACCGCCACCGCCGGCCATCACGGTCAATGTCGGCGGGTCGGGCGTGACGACGCCGTGAACTGAACGGAAGGATGCGGAGGGCGCCGGGCATGCGAGGGGCCCTGGCGCAGGAAAGCAGAGAGTAAGGTCATGTTGGGGACCGTTCGCGCATTCTGGAAAGACGAGCAAGGCATAGCGATGATCCTCGTCGCCATCATGCTGCCCGTGATCATCGGCTTTGCTCTGCTTGTCATCGATATGTCCCGAGCCAACAGCCTGCATAACGACCTTCAGAAGGGTGCCGATGCCTTCGCGCTTGCCGCGGCGGCAGAACTGGATGGCGGGACAGATGCGATAATTCGCGCAGATCGAGCCCTTGCCGACTCCGTTTTCGGCAACACCCCCCTCGTCGACAACACCTATCGCTTCTCGGATCAGGGCACCCAGCAGACATTGACAGCGAATGGCATCACCCGGCGCTATCTGAGTAGCCTGCCAGCCAACGACAGCGATCCGATCGTGGCGGCAAATGTAATCACCGATGAATTGAATGACGCGGCCGATGCCCGGTTTGTCGAGGTGACTGTGAAGCCTACCGGCTTCGCGGTAATATTCCCGGCATCGTTCCTAACCGGAAACGACGCCGACAACAGCTTCTCTGTCGGAGCCAAGGCCGTCGCGGGGTTTAACAGCGCCGTGTGCGATTTTACCCCGGTGTTCATATGCAATCCATATGAGATGGTTAACGGCACCAACGATGCCGGCGGCATTACGCTGCAGCAGGCAGTAGCAGAAAGGAAATACCGTCGGCGGCTCATCCAGCTTCGAACCGTAGGCAACAACGCTGGATATTTCCCCGGCAATTTTGGTTTCCTGGAAACCGACGGCAAGGGAGCAAAGAGCCTAGCGACTGCCTTGGCGTCGGCCAAGCCCGGTGCCTGCTACAGCAAGAACAGCATTACAACCGCCACGGGCCAAAAGGCGGGCAAAGTCAAGGGTGCAATCAATCTGCGTTTCGGAATGCAGGAATCCGGAACGAATTTCAGCGGGGCTGAGTTTGGGCCGGCAGAGAATGTCAGAAAAGGCGCCAAGAAATCCGGTGGGGCAAACAACTGCCCGTCCTCAAACGCTCTGACGTTTGATGTGGCTGGTCAGACCCAGAGCCTTGGGCTCGATTCGTGCTTCACGAACCTAACATCTCCTTGCACAATGATGGGCGGCCGCATGGGAGCAGGCGATTGGGATCTAAATACTAGTTCCAATTCGTATTGGAAGATCAACCACATACCAAGCGGCGTCGCCCTCCCGTCTGCGCTTCAAGGAACAGGCGACAATCTTCCGACCCGCTATGAAGTTTACAAGTACGAGAACGACCCCGCGCATAATCTCATTCCAGACAAATCCAAGGCTCCAGGGAACGAAATCGGTACGCCGCCGAACAGTTGCGGATCAGCAATCACCTACGTCGACCGGCGCCTGCTCTACGGGGCAGTCATAGACTGTCAAAAACTCGAAGCTGACCCAAACGTAGATTTGGGTGGACATACCGAAAATCTACCGGTGGAAGCGTTCGCCAGTTTCTTCATTACACAACCGGTAAGAACCGACCGCTGTACCGGTAAGGGAACGACGTGCTTCGACTATGACGCTGATATCTTTGTCGAACTGGTCGACGTGACCGGTCACGCCGGCCAAGGCACGCTCAACAATTTTCTCCGCGACGAACCGCAGCTTTACAGGTGATGTGATGCTGACAGCGTTGAGGGCGATTTTATCTAAGTTTGGGCGCGAGGAGCGAGGGGCGGTTCTCGTCGAAATGACGTTAATTACGCCATTGATGATCAGCCTTTCGGCCGGCGTTTTCGAGTTCGGAAACCTTCTCCACCAGAAGCTGCTGATTGAAGCTGGTCTCAATGACGGGGCTCGCTATGCAGCGCGCTGCAATCAGACGTTCAATACAGCGCTGAACTGCGGCACCTACGCGCGCAATATCGCCGCAACAGGATCGTACAATTGCGGCGGCGATTGCACCGTTGCCAGCCGGGTCGTGGGCTGGCTGCCAGCGACGGTAACGGTCAATCTCAACCATCGCGTGATAGCGGTGACTACCGACGCCAATGGCCTAGTGAACTACCATAGTACAACCACCAATGTCCGGGTCGTTCGGCTGGAGACCTCATTCACATACACCGGCGCTTCCTTGCTTACCTATCTCGGCCTGGGACCGATCACCTTTTCCGCCGCCCACGAAGAACGCTACATCGGGTGGTGAGATGTATGTCCTAGCGCGATTCAGGAAAGATGAGGCTGGCGCGACGATGGTGGAAGCCGCAATCAGCATGACCCTGCTGTTGGTGCTGACCCTCGGCTTTGTGGATTTTGGATACGCCTGGTACCAATGGAACGCCGCGACCAAGGCTGTCGAGATCGGCGCACGCATGGCTTCAATTTCAGCGCCGATCGCGCCAGAAATTGCGGCGGCAGGGATCGCAACCACGCCAGGCGACCCGATTCCTGTAGGCAACTACGACTCCACGTGCAATGGCGCTACCAACCTATGCGGTTGCACCGGCTCGGGATGTCCGGGCACAACTACTTTTACCCTAGCGAACTTCAACCGCATATTTCAGGGCGATGCAAGCGGCGCCGGCAATTGTCCGCTGCTTGCCGCCGGGCAGCGGCCAGGCATGTGTCACTTCTTTCCAATGCTCCAGCGCGCCAATGTGATCGTCAGATATGCGGCCACGGGGCTTGGCTACCAAACCCGTCCTGGCGGGCCAGTGCCGACAATCACCGTCAGCCTGCAGAACGTGAACTTCCAATTCTTCTTCCTCGGCGCGCTGCTCGGTTTCAACAACATCACCATGCCCTCCATGCTGAGCACGGTCACGGGCGAAGACATGAAGAGCACGTATCCATGAACGCCATCAACACCAAGGTCCTGCCCACCAAGCGAAAGCAGGTCGCGCTGTTTTCCTCCGATCCGAATTTCAAGCGCGATGTGGCGACCCGGCTCGATGCGCTGGCGATCTATGACGTGCGGGTTGCCGAGACGGGCGACTTCCTCAAAGGCCCACCGGCCGAGACGCGCCCGGGCATCGTCATCCTCGATCTCGGCAATGGCGAATTGCTTGGCAATCCAGGCATCGTCGAGGCGCGTGGACTGTGGGCAACCGTGCCGCTGATCGCGGTTTCGGACGAGCTGACGTCCGAACAGACGCGCGTGCTGGTGCGCATGAACGCCTCCGACTGGCTGCACAAGCCGCTCGACGGCAAGGAACTGCTCAACGCCGTCACCTTCCACGACAGCGGCAACCAGGGTACCAAAAGCCGCATCATCACCTTCGTCGGCGCCAGCGGCGGCGCCGGCGCCACGACGCTGGCGTTGTCGGCAGCTGAATTCCTGGCCTCGAAATCGACAGAGCGCGCGGCCTCGACCTGCCTGGTCGACCTCGACTTCCAGAGTGCCAATTGCGGCGCCTATCTCAACCTGTTCAACCAGTTCGACCTTGCCGGCATCATCGGCCAGCCGGAACGGCTCGATGTCGAACTGATGGATGTCATCAAGCTGTCGCGGCCTTCCGGCCTGACGCTCTATGCCTTCGAGCGGCCGCAGTTGCCGTTCGAGCGGCAGGGCGCCGATTTCGTCTTCCGGCTGCTCGACCTTGTCGCCTACCGTTTCGACGACATCGTCATCGACCTGCCGAACATCGAAACGCCCTGGCAAAATTCCGTGCTGTCGACGAGCGACGAGATCTTCATCGTCTTCGAGCTCAATGTCGCTTCGCTGCGGCAAGGCAAACGGCTCTACAAGAAGATCCGCGAGCTGCGCGGCAATAACGTCAGCATCACGCTGGTGGCCAACAAGCACAAGCGCAAATGGTTCGGCAACCACTTCTCGCGCGGCGAGTTGGAGAAGATCTTCAAGGCGCCGAACATCAAGTCGGTCAGCCTCGACAACGCCCTGCTGGCCGACGCCCTGAACCGCGCGATGCTGCCGTCCGAAGTGGATGGCCGGGCGCGCTTCAACAAGGATCTGAAGAAGATGTTCCGCGAGCGGCTCGACGATGCGGCCCGCTAGCGGCCATCGCTTTCGACTGACGGCCGCCTGCCTCCTCGGCCTGGCGCTGGCGCTTCCAGCCGGACAGAGCGCGTGGGCGGACAGCCGCCCGCCTTTGCCGGCCATGGGTCCCAGCCTGCGCAAGACGGTGGCGTTTCCCACGGCCGAGAAGATTGGAACCATAATCATCCGCAAGCAGGAAAAAGCGCTCTACCTGGTGACTGGCAAGGGCGAGGCCCTGCGCTACCGGATCAGCGTCGGACGCGATGGGTTTGGCTGGACGGGTACGGTCCAGGTGGGGTCAAAGACGGAATGGCCGGCTTGGCGCCCGCCCAAGGAAATGCGCGCCCGCCGGCCGGAGTTGCCTGAGATGGTTCCCTCGGGGCCGTACAATCCGCTCGGCGCAAGGGCGCTCTATCTGCTTCGGGACGGTCGCGACACGCTCTATCGCATCCATGGCACCAACGACCCTTCGGGCGTGGGTTTCGACGGCACGTCGGGCTGTTTTCGCTTGACCAATACCGATGTCATCGATCTTTTCAGACGCGTGCCTGTCGGCACCAAGGTGGTGGTCCAATGACAACGATCAGCGATCCCGACGAACTGCTGGCGGCGGTCGAACCGCCATTGCTCGACAAGGAGAAGAGCCGGTTCAGAGTGGCCGTTGCCGTCTGCGTCGGCCTGGCGCTGTTTGCCCTTCTGAACGCCACCGCTGCCGTCTATCTCTACCGTGGCATCAACGACCTGCGTACGATCGAGGCGCGGCTGGAGGACCTCGGCCAGTTCGAGCAGCGAATGAGCGCGCGGCTGGACACGGTCAACAACGGATTTCAAAGCCGGTTCGAGGCGCTGGACGACCGGTTGCGGGCGAGCTTCGGCGAGGTCAACGCCAGCATCGCCAAGCAGGCACCGGAAATGTCGGGAAATCACGGTGGCGACGAGCCGCGCGTCGTGGAGCTCCCCCCGCCCGCCGAAGATACGGCGGCGGTTGCCAGCGCCACCGAGGCGGAACCGGCCACCGAGGATATGCCGCGCACAACGCGACGGAGGCCGGCTCCGGCAGCGCCTCCCGCGCCAAGTTCCAACTACCAGCGGATCGTATCCCCGGAAGGCAAGGTCACCTATCACAAGATAAACTAGCTTTGGCCTCGGCCGCGCTGCGCTAGAAATCTCTCTGCAGTGCCATGAGCCGGACACGCATCGGTTCAACGCGCATGCCGAGTTCACGCATATAGGCAAAATGGCAATAGGCGCACGCCGTAACCCCGATGACCGCCAGCAGGCAGTTCAGCCAGGTGAAGTCCATCGTCAGTGAGAACTGAAAGCCGCTCGGCGCCGAGAACCCGGCAATGGTGCTGGCGGTCTGCGAGTGGTCGCCGATCAAAATCATCGACGCCGCGAGGATCAAGGTGCCGTGGTTGGCAAGAAAGAAAGCGGCCGACCTTCTGGCCTGACTTGCCATCCAGCAGATCCCCAGCGCCGCACCCAGCAGGGCGAAATCCAGGACCATCGACCCTCCCAGATAGACATCGACCTGCTGCCAGACCATTCCGGACGATGGGTGCAAGGTGAGCCAGACCTTCCACATATCGGGGCTTGCGGGATAGGTCCCGAGCAGGATCGTGGCTATCCGCTCCGCCGCCAGGATCAGCAGGACAAAGGCTGGGAAGGCGAAAAGCAATAATGGTTTGCGCTTCATGGTGCCTCGCAATCTGGCGGGCAGTCTATGCTGCATAGATTGCATGAAGCTTAACGGCGCGTTTTGCTTGCCAAATCAACAGCGTCTGCCCGTAGCGATCAGTGTCGGGGCCCACCCGTGCCACGACGGCCTCGCGTCTCCGCCCTCAAGCCGATTCTGCAAATCTGCGTGAGCTCGGCAGCCAGCGAGCCGCTGATGTGGGTCCGGCAGGCGTTCGTAGCGGACAATGAGCGGAGCCGCCGAGTCTGATCCATCGGTATCGCGAAGAGCGGCCTAAGGATTAGCCAAAGCAGAAAATGTCAGCCCTATCGCCAGTGCCGTCACTGCGTAGATAGCCGGCAAAACCTGACGGTTCACACCAATCCGAAGCAAGCTATGACCAAGGTGATCCGTGCCGCCCATCCAGGGCCTCCGCCCCTGTAGCAAGCGGCGAGTCGTTACGAATATTGCATCAATCAGAGGGACGGCAATCCACGCCAACGAGGCGTCAAAACCTCTTTTCGAGGCAAGAAGCACGATTGCCGCCCCGAGGAGAAGGCTGCCGCTGTCGCCCATGAAAACGCGGGCGGGCGGATAGTTGAAGCAAAGGAACCCGACACACGCACCCGCGCCGGCCATCCCGATATCGCCGCCGAGCCCCAGGAAGGCGGCCGTGATTGCACTCGCGGCAAGACCATCCGCATGGTCGAGCATGTTGACCGCGTTGCAAGCTATCCAAATGACGATCGGGACCCACCACAGACCTGTAATGATGCCAGCTAAAATCGCGGCAGCGGCCAATGCCGCTGCCTTGACACCGGCGGAAAGGGATCGGACGTCATCCAGCGCGCCGATCAGGCAGAAAACAGCCAGCAGAAGAATATACTCAACCGGAAGCCACGGAGACATCGCGATCAGCATGGCCGGCCCTGCCAGCCGGGGAACCTCGCCTGATGTGTGCCATCGGTCGCTCTTAACCTTTGAGACCGCTCCGATGCGTATCGCCAGACGCGCAAACAGCCACACACAAACGGCCGATATGAGCAGAGCCCCGATGAACGGGACCAATGGACCAGGTGTCAAGCCATTGCTCGTTCGGCACGCATGTGCTCGATGCAGTCGACCACTGTCTGTTTGGTGCTTCGCAGTGGTCGCCATCCGGTCATGGAGGTCAACAGACTTGTGTCAGGCACGCGGTCATGCGTCACGGCAAACCGCTCACCAAAGACCGCACTGGAAGGTTTCATAACGATGGGCGCACTCGTCCTGGTGGCGTCAACCACCATCTTGGCGAGATTTCCAATCTGAACCGCCTCGCTGCCGCCCAGGTTGACTGGCCGGCCTCGCAACGACCGGCACTGCATCACCAGAAGCAACCCCTCGGCGGCATCGGCTACGTGGAGAAACGCGCGCCTCTGCTCGCCATCGTCGTGAACCACAAGCGGTTCGCCCCGCAACGCCGCGTTGACAAACACTGGCAATACGAGGCCGGTCGCCGAGCGCTGGCGCGGTCCGGCCATGTTGAATGGTCGAACGATCCAGCTAGGGATGCCCAAATCGAAAAACAGTCCAGCAACCAGATGCTCAACGGCTGCCTTGGCAGCGGCATAACCCCATCGCGGTCGGAGATCCGTCATAACTGGATCGGACTCTGTGATTGGCCGGTCCCGACCGGAGCCGTAAACTTCTGAACTCGACGTATAAAGAAGCGGGCGCCTGTGCAGCCGGCATGCTTCGACGATTGAACAGCCTGATTCGAGAATGCCGCTGGTGACGGCGAAGCGTTCCTTGTGAGCACGCTCAACGCCGATCGGACTCGCCAGATGGAAGACGGCATCGGCAAGGCCAACCTCATCCTGGACCGCCCCATTATATGCCGGATCGCCGACCCTGAAGGTACGGATCGTCAGGCGAGGGTCACCAGTCGGCAGATTGCGAAGCAGGCCGTTCGAAAGATCATCGACAACGGTCACGGTGCAATTGCGCGCAAGCAATATATCGACCAGTGCCGAACCTACGAAGCCTGCGCCACCAGTAACCAACACATGTGCGTGCTGGCCGAATTCAACCATGTCCGCGCTATGGTTGTCCAACGTTGACAGCCTCCAGAACGACCCGTGGCCTCGCAACGCACGGGACAATCTTCTATACAGTCAGGGACGGGACGAACAACCCGTTTTTCTATCAAGCGAGCAAGTTTTCATCGCCCCGATATCATTAACGAATGAATACTCCCTCCGAAAAGCCGCCACTGGTCCGATGCCCCGATCCAGGAGCAGGACTGATTCTGGCACACGCGCACCAATGTTTAGGTTTTCGTCGCTCCAGCGCGAAACAAATTGTGAGGGTATCCCCACGTTTCTCGAAATGCGACTTGTAAGTCGAATCGCGGGTGCCGCCGTTGCATATGTCCGGCCATCGACTCATGATACGCAATTGGGCTGTGAGGCCGGGAAATAACCCGGAGGGAGCCGTGAAGTCCGACTATCGGCCAGATATCGACGGATTGCGCGCAATCGCAGTGGTCGCCGTCATTCTTTTCCATTTTGAAGTGCCCGGTTTTCCGGGGGGCTTCGTCGGCGTCGATATCTTCTTTGTCATTTCTGGCTACTTGATCACCCGCCTTTTGGTGGCTGAAGGCGGCGAACTGTCCCTGATCGAGTTCTACGCCAGGCGCATGCGCCGGATTCTGCCGGCGATGCTGGTAACGATCTGCTTCTCGCTCATTGCGGGATGGTTTCTGTTGCCCCCCGGGGACTATGCCAACTTAGGGCGCAGCGCCGCATATTCTACCGTCGGGCTGGGGAACTACTACTTTCTCTGGAACACGGGCTATTTCGATCGCGAGTCGGCGCTTCTGCCGCTGCTCCATCTCTGGTCGCTGGGCGTCGAAGAACAATTCTACCTGGCATGGCCGGTTTTGCTTCTGGCCGCGAACCGGTTGGCGCGGGGCCGCCATCTGCCGGTCATCGCGCTCATCTGTGCCGTCGCACTGATTAGTTTCTCGATTGCCCTCCATCTGGTGGCGATCGATCCAAAACAGGCGTTCTATCTTCCCTTCAGCCGAGCTTGGGAACTGGCTCTCGGCGGCCTGCTGGTCTTTGCGGCGCCCCTTCGCCGCCGGGGCGCTTCCGAGGTTTTCGGACTGGTCGGCCTTTGCCTGGTCGCCGCCAGCACCATCTGGCTATCGCCGAGCCAACCGTTTCCAGGCTTGAGTGCTCTCTTTCCGGTGATCGGTGCCGTCCTGCTCATCTGGCCGCGTTCGCAGTCAATGATCTCGGCGCTGCTTGCGAGCGCACCATTGCGATCGACGGGCAAGATTTCTTATAGCCTTTATCTCTGGCATTGGCCGATCCTGGTTTTCTTCCGCCACTATACAGGCACCGAAATGCCGACGGCGGCCGAAGCGTCTGTCCTTGTCGCCGTGGCAGGGCTGGCGGCGTATTTCTCTTGGCGGTTCGTCGAGGAACCCGTTCGCCGTCCGCGGGCGCCTCCATCCAGGGCATTTGCCGCCGGTGTTGCCGCCGCGGCGACAGTTTGCCTGAGCGGCAATGCGATCTTCGAAGCCGGCGGTTTCACCAGCAGGATTCCGAAAGAAGCCGAGGCAATGCGCAGCCTCGAGGTGATGTGGGACTGGCCGTGTCCACAGACGGTCGTCATTCCTGAACTGGGCAGCACCTTTTGCGCGTTTGGGGCGCCCTGGGGCAAAGCGAGACATCACGCCGTCCTGTGGGGCGATAGCCACGCCGAACACCTCGCCCCGCTGTTCGATGCTGCCGGCCAGCACGAGAATACCGCCTTCTTTCTTTATCGCGCGTGCCCGGCCGCATTCGGAGAAGGTGTCCATCGCGATTTTCCAGAGCACCCCGACTACCAGGAAAGCTGCGCGTCTTCCCGAAAGGCGGTCGTCCATATGCTGAGACAGCGAAAAGATATCGACCTCGTGGTCCTGTCTTCCGCCTGGACAAACCTTGCTGACACCAATGTCGTCGCCGATGACGGCCGGCAGGCGGACAGGGTCCTGCTGTTGCGCGATGGCTTGCTCAGCCTCGTAAAAGAAATCACCGCTCGGCAACGACGCATCGGAATCATTGGACAGGTGCCTGTGCCAGGCGTGGATCTGACGTCCTGCGCGGCAATGCGCGAAAGCGGGATGCTGAGACGTTGTTCGACAGACATGGATAGCGAGCAAATCCTACGGCGTTGGTCGCCGGTGGTGACGGCGTTGGAGTCGCTTGCGGATGAAAATGGGGTGTTCTTCGTCGATCCACTCAAAGGCATGTGTCCGGACAGGCATTGCGCCACCTACATCAATGGCGAGTTCATTTACCGCGACAAAGCTCACCTGCGCCGAAACTTGACACCGGAGACCGACGTCGGCCTTGCGCGAACGATCGGTCTCCACCACGCCCTAGCCGCAGCCGACGGGCGAACTCGTGTATCGACAGCGAACGCCATGCAGCCTTCGACAACCAGCATGAGAATTGAGCCCGCAACTCTGTGCCATGCGACGACAGCGCCGGACATAGCCTCTACGTCGAAGATCATCACCTGTCGATCTTCGGCGCGAGGCTTATTGTTCCGAAAATCATCCGGAGGCTTTAGACCGACTTGTTAGTGGCGTCACGGCAGCCACAGTTGCAATCGACCATGCAATGATCGTGCCCAGAAGAATGAAGCATAGTGCACTGACCGACAGCGGAACGGCGACCTCGTAGGTTCGGTCATTGCTGCGAGGGTCGCTCGAATCCGTGGGCGCGAACAGCACAGCATCCGGCCGGCGAAAAGTATACTCGCCCTGCCTGACGGCAGGCCATGCGTGAGAAGACCAGCCGACGCGATGTAGCGATGTTCCGTTTTCGCGCAAATTGGATGCTTGCAAAGGCGGAATGTCAGACAGGTTGCCTAACTGGAAAAGGCCGGGAAATGGTGGCCGCGGAAGCAGCGTTTCGTATCCGCCTCGGGCGGCAAACATGGTTTCGTTCTGCAGCCGCCCGGTAATAAGCGGTGGTGTGACGAGCAGTATCGCGATGCAGCCGGCCCCGAAGGCCGCGACGCCTGCCAATGTTCCGCAAGCAAAGCTCCAAGGCTCGCCTTTCTCTGTCGGCGACGGCTTTATGGCAGCGACTTTTCGTGCGGCGAGCATGCCGCCAATTCCGAGCGCGATTGGAAGAAAGAGGCTTGGTGTCAGCAAGAGGTCATGCGAGGTCAGCGCCACCCCCATGACCGCGACACCAAGGGCAAGATCACCAGCGTTCCGGGCAAAGCAAAAGGCGAAGCAGACCAAGCCAATCGGAATCAGCCAGCCGAGGTGACCGAAAGCGATTGCAAACAGGACGAAGGTGTTGTGCGGCGCAAGCGCTTGCGCCTGTTCAAGTCCGCGACCGAAAAAACCGCCTTCTCGATAGGCGAGCAGGCCGCGCTCGAGAAAGAGAGCCCTTGCCGAGATCGAGTTCCTCTTGCCTTCATCCGTCAGCCGTTCGCCGAGCGCCTGCATCTTGGCGACGTTCGTGGATTGGTTAGCCGCGGGCGCGGGGCCGGATAGCAGAGGAGACGAATTTACGGCGTCCGCGGATGCACCGCCCTTAGCGGCGGCCGAACCGCTCGGGGGTTCGACGGCGAGGGGCGTGGTAGTGTCAGCAGAACTTGCCCGAGGCGGAGCCGGTTGATTTGCCGACGCCCCTTCAGGCGGTGGCGCAATTGACACCGTAGCGGCTGGCGGAGATCGATCGACAGCCTTCGATGCTTCGTTGAGCGCCGTGCTTACAGACAAAATTCCGGCATAGGATTCGTCCGTGGCAATACGGAAGGAAGCATTTGTGGTCAACGCGATGCCGATCGCCCCCAGCAGTGCAAAAGCGACGACGACCGCACGGCCCAAGCCCCCAAGATCGATCTGAAAACGACGGCCGCTGCGAAATTGTTGCCAAATGCGGACGACAATCGGAACCGCCACCGTTGCAAGGGCGGCAAGAAGGGTCGAGCGAGAAAGCGTCGCGAGAAGCGTTATGGCTACGAGCACGAGGAAGCTTGCACGCCACTTTTGTGCGACGGCGCGGTAGCTCGCCGCAGCCCCAAGCAGAAGTCCGGCCGCTGCGATATTGGGATTGACCGCCAAACCGGCGGCCCGGCCAGGCGTGTTGGTGAAGCCGCTGGCAAAGAGGAGGTCGAGCAAGCAAACCACCGCATTGAGCGCTGTGACTGACGCCGAGAGGCGCAACACGATTGCGGGAGCTGAGGCAAGCATGAGCACAATCGCCGCGCCGCCGAGGAAAAGTGTGATCAGGTAACACTTGGCGACGATCCCGATCGGATGAAGCGCAACCGGGACGACTGCCATGGCGGCGGTGATAACAAGCAGAAGGATCGCGCTACGCACGTCTCGACGCGTCACAAGAACGGCGATCGAAACAATCAGCACGCCGCCATAGAGCGCATGGAACACCAGCCTGGCGAACTCGTCCCGCCCGGTGAAGAACGGCAGAAAGTATGGCATGAACCAGGACTGGTATATGACGATGACGAACGCGCAAAGCCCTGCCGAGATGCTCGTCAGGATCGCCCGCAACGGATGCGTCGAACTCATCGAGCGTTCCGAGTGGGCAATCCCGCTCATTCGTCAGCCCACGAGATAGAGGCGTTCATATGCGTCGACCATAGCTCCTGTCGAATACCGCTCGCGCATCATCCGTTGCCTAAATTCCCGGTCGGCTGTCGGCTCCGGCAATCGGTCGAGAACGGCTAGAAGCCCGCGAGCCAGATCGGCAGGGTCACGAGGTTTCACCAATACACAACCCGGCATACCGGAGATAGCCTCCGGATTTCCGCCGACATTGGTGGCGACAACAGGAAGACCCGCCGCGAGCTTTTCCATCAGGGCATTGCAAAAACCTTCCTCATGGGAGGCGATCACGCCAACATCCATGCCGGCGAGCAATCCCGGCACCTCGCTCTGTGATCCCAATGCATGGACTTTCGATCCGACGCCGAGCCGCCGTGCCTCTTCCGCCAGGCCCGGCCCGATGCCTCGGTCCTGTCCCGCCATGAACAGCCTCAGATTCGGCCGGCTTTCGCTCGCAAGAGCGAATGCTTGAATGAGATCCCTGTGCCCTTTGTATGGGATTAAATTCGCGACTATGATGATGCCGACTTCGTCCTGGCTGAGGCCGAGCCGCCGCCGGGTTTCGTCCCGGCGATGGACGATGTCATCGAAGCGGCTGAGATCGAGACCGTTCGGGATCACCCTTATTCTGTCGATATCATAGGCGTCGCGAGCCGCCATATCGGCCGCGACCGCATGCGAATTCGCGACCACCACATGGGAAAGCCGATTGGCGATCCGGTCCATTCGCTTGAGCCTGGGCCACCGTTCCTGATGGTTGCCGAGACCGCGTCGCGACGTGATGACAAATGGCGCCAGCGCAACCCGCCCCGCCAAGGCGCCCAGGAAATTGGTCAGCGGCAGGAAAGCGTGGACCACGCGCGGCCGGGTCAAGACGATGCGCAGGACAAGCGAAGTGACGGCTGCGCCGAGAACCAGCATCGCCTTCACACTCGGGCGCCTCGTCGGCGCCGCGCCCGACTTGGCACCCACTTTGGCCACTGTCGGCGACGCAGGTAGGGGATTCGGCCGATGAAGTCCGTACAATACCCGGATCCCGGCGCGATTCAGCGTCTCCGAGAGAACACCTCTTTGTGAAAGCGCAAAGACTTCTACCTTCCAGCCGCGCTGCTTCAATTCCTTGGCAAGCAGCACGAGCTGGCTCTCGGTGCCGCCCAGGTCAAGCGTTCCGATGACAAAGAGTACTTTGCGACGAGGCTTTCTAGCCAGTGAGGCAGAAGGCCCGGCAGTCGACTGTTGGCCTTCAGCATCAGTCATCGGAAATTTCTCTCGCAGCGTCATCCGCTCCGCCGCCTTTCCTCATTGGTCGCCGGTTGCCGCTAGGCGCAGCCGCTTGCAAGCGGAAGCCTCTGCGAGGCGATGGCTTATAGAAATGGTCACGAGCAAACGAAATCAAGAGGACCGAGCAATTCCGCGAACCCGCTGCAGCACAAGCCGGCCGCGTCCTAAAAGAAGATACTGGAGCAGAATGCCGATGGTGACGAGTAAAATACCAATGGCAAGGAACGCAAGCGGCGGAGCCCATTTCAGGCGTTCGAACTTTGCCTCGTACGCACGCACGCCGTTGAAGTCTTCGGCAGTTCCGAGCGGTTGCCAGTCCTGACCATACGCCCTTCTTAGCAGAGGCAGCATCGGCCCGAATTGCGCGTAGTACGTGTCGATGATCGACGGGTCTTGTTGTACATCCTCAAGCGAGTGAGGAACGAAGACACCATAGTCGGAATCGAGAATGTTGCCATTTGACTCAACTACAGTGTGCTCGGGGGCACTGTAGATCGTCGCTTCGATGCCCTGATCGGCAAGGACAGAGTAGACGATCTTCGAAACCTGGGAACAGAACCCATAGCCCCGATCCAGTGCCTTTCGGGGAGTTACAAATTCATAGTTCCCCAGGTTTTCCCGATATTCTGAAAGAAAGCTGAGCATCCAGAGCAAGTAATTGTCGAAAACCCCGATCCGGGTGTAGGACGCATCGGCCTCCGACCAGCGGTCACCTTCTGTCCAATAGTGTACCATTCCACGCGCGACCGCCGTTGTCAGACGCTCAAGATATGGCTGCATCGGCTCACCCGTGCGGCGATAGAGATCATCAACGTCCGCAACTCTCTGTGCAAACCCCAGTGGCCCCTCAATTGCCGAAGCAGGTGGTGCCGGGTAGGCGCTGACCAATCCGAGCGGGTATGCCGACACAAAGAACAGAAATGCCGTCCCCACCCCTGCCGAGAACACGCCGAGTGCACGAAGCAATGCCGCAATTAAGGCCAGCCGCTGCCTTCGATCCCGAATCTTTATAGCGTCACCCATGATTGAAGCATATCACCTCACCGCAATCACGGTCTCTGGCCCATACGCGCAGTTGTGGACAGGTCACCTTCGCGCTTCTGTGATAAAGTTGCCAGCGGGCATCTGTTGTGACTTGTCGTGGAGCGCCGAACGTGTGCATTGAGCGCTCTGAATGCGGACATCGATTTGGCATTGAGCGGAAACCGAAACTCGGGCAGCACTCTCGACACACTGCGACGCTTGTGGCGGCAGGTATCGAAGCCTAGACAAAGGCAGTTTTTCGGCCTCCTTGTCTTGATGATGTTCGGAGCACTTGCGGAAGCCGCTACGCTTGGTGCCTTGCTGCCGTTTCTTGCGCGCATCGCCAATCCCGAGGCGGTTGGCGGCCAGTCGTTCCTCGCTCGCCAGCTTGCCGGCTTTCGGCTGACCAGCTCTTCAGACAGCCTTCTCGATTTGACGATTCTGTTTTCGGTGGTGGCGATCATAGCCGGCGCCGTGCGCATATTCCTTGCCTGGGCCACGAACTCTTATGTCTTCTCGCTGGGACATGAGGTGGGCGTGAAGGTCTATGACCAAGTACTCCGCCAACCCTACAGCTACCACGTTTCGCGCAATTCCAGTTCAGTGTTGGCCGCGCTTCGCCAGGTTCAAGCCATTACCGCGGGTGTAATGCTGCCCCTGTTGCAATCGATCAGCGGCATAGTCATCGGCGTCTTCATCGTCGCTGCCCTTTTTGCTCTGAGTTCTTTCATCACCTTCGTTATCTTCGCGGGCTTTGGGGCGGTCTACCTCGCCATGTCGCTCGTCATCCGCAAGCACCTCAAGAAGAATGCGCAAATTATCGCCAGCGCGCAGGCGGAAGGCATCCGATCTGTCCAAGAGGGACTGGGTGGCATCCGCGATGTTATCATCAACGACACCCAACCGTATTTTCTGTTGCGGTACACCGAACTCGATTTACGCCTGCAGCGCGCGAATGCAATGAACGCACTTGCCGCGGGCGCTCCGCGTTTCGCGATCGAAGCTGCGGGTATGGTGATCATCGCGGCGCTTGCTTATTTCCTCATCACCCGCTCGAACGATGCCGGCCAGGTTCTGCCGATACTTGGAACATTTGTCCTTGGAGCGCAGCGTCTGCTCCCATCCATGCAGCTTGTATACGGCAATTGGGCCCTGATACTGAGCAATCTTGCCGGCGCCGAAGTCGTGCTCCAGGCGCTCGAGGCACCACTCGGCCCAGAGTGGAACCAGCCGCCACCTAAGCGTCTCCCATTCGATCGAGCGATCATGCTCAAGGATGTGTCGTTCCGTTACGCTTCTGACCAAGCGCCGATACTCGAGCGATTCAATCTCACGATCTCGAAAGGAAGCAAGGTCGGGTTCATCGGCAAGACGGGCAGCGGCAAGAGCACGACGGTCGATCTGATAATGGGTCTGCTCGAGCCGACTGGCGGAGTGATCGAGATCGACGGGCAGCGGCTGGACGGAACCACACGGCGTGCCTGGCAAAGACAGATTGCCCATGTGCCGCAAAGCATCTTCCTGGCGGACGCCTCGATCGCCGACAATATCGCCTTCGGCATCGATCCCGCCAACATCGACCGCGACCGCGTGCGCAATGCAGCGCAGCAGGCCGCACTGGCGGATTTCATCGAAAGTTTGCCGCAAGGCTATGAGACGCGGGTCGGCGAGCGTGGAGTCCGTCTATCGGGTGGTCAGCGCCAGCGCATCGGCATCGCCCGGGCGTTGTACAGACAGGCTTCCGTGCTCGTCTTCGACGAAGCCACGAGCGCGCTCGACACGGAGACCGAGGCCGCGGTCATGGAGGCGATCCGCGAGCTGCCCGCCGGCCTGACGGTGCTGATCATCGCGCACCGGCTCACAACAGTCGAAAATTGCGACGAGATCGTCACCCTCGAAAACGGCCGGCCACATATCTGGACGAGAGCCGGCGGACAGACCGCTTAAAGCGACTTGCTCCGTTTGGGCGGCCGACTGTTCGGGCTCCGGAAAAGGAACTCCGTGCATGCCTCACCCGTAGATATCCTGACGAGCTCGAAATCGAACCGTTTCTTCAGGAAATCGATCACCGCCTGGTCGTCGGCAAACTCCATAGGCCAGCCGCCCAGCCAGTCGCGGATGTCGGTCATGTAGCTCATGCCGCGACCTTTTTTCTTTTGATAGATCTGCTTCACGAGCAAGGGCAGTTGAAGTGGATTGCGACCGAGCCCGAAGCGCCAGATGTACCAGTACTCCATCCACCGCCTTTGGCGAGGGTTGGCGCTGTTGTATCGCCGTTTCACGTCGAGCCAGAATTGCGCGGACGGCTTCACGACATTCGACGAATAGAGAGCGATGAAGAATAGACCGCCGGGGGCAACCGTGCGCGCCGCATTTTCGATCGCCTGCCACATCGCGCCGGTGTGGTGGAGCACGCCCCAGGAATAGACGAGGTTCCAGGTGCCTAGCTTCTCCATATAGTCGGCGTCGAGCACGTCGCCGCGTTCGACGATCCAGTTCGTCGGCTCACCCGCCAATTGCCGCAACTTGCCGGTTGTGCTTACCGAGAGCGGGTCAAAGTCGAAGGACTGTATCCTATCCGCTTTTGCATCGAAGGCGGCAAGCGAGTGCAGCCCGCTGCCGCTGCCGATATCGAGGAAGTCGAAGCCTTCGAGGGTCTGCTTGCCGAGGAAGGACAAGAGCTTCTCCGCCGCCATGCGGCGGCGTTCCGCCGAGTAGTGCTTGTCGATGAACGACGCCCAATTGGCTCCGAACTCGTATCGGTTCGACGATGGATTTCCCGCGAACGTCATTCTGTGGCTCGGTGCCGGGCTTCGATGATTTCCATCATATGAGCGGTAACTTTCCGAATATCATAGCGCTCTTCCGCGATCGATCGACTGTTTTTGCCCATGCATTCGGCTTCACCTGGGTTGTCGATCAAGCGGATCATGGCTTCCGCCAAGGGGGGCGCGGCGCCGACCGGCACCAGCAGGCCGCTCACGCCGGGAACGATCGGCGCGCGACAACCCGGCGCATCTGTCGTGATCACCGGGCGCCCCATTGCCATCGCCTCCAGGACAGATCGCGACGTACCCTCGCGGTAGGATGGAAGCACGAAGATACGCGAATCGGCGATCACCCCGCGGACGTCTTCCACAGGCCCGTGATAGCGGATGGTTCCGTCCGCGACCGCTGCCTCAACTTCCGATACCGGAAATCCCGCGGGATTTGGATCCGTATCGCCGACCAGGTCGAAACGGGCTTCAGGTCGAATTGCCTTAACCAGCCTTGCCGCACCCAGATATTCGCCGAGGCCTTTGTCGCGAAGCAGGCGTGCGATCATAAGAAATCGCGGCTTCTCTGGTAATGGCGCAACCTTGAATCGATCGAGATCTACCCCTGAACCGTTGGCTACATTGGCTGGTGTACGTCCGAGCAGTCCCAGACGACCGAAGTCATTCCGGTCATCGTCGTTCTGGAAGGTGGCCGTGGTGGCAACACGCAGGCTCGCGGCATAAAGAAGCCGGGCCACCGCATTGACCATCCTCCACCGTAGAGATTTGTGACGGTCCGTGAACGCATAGCCGAGGCCCGTGACAAGGGCGTGCCGGCGCGGCACCCCCGCAATCAGCGCCGCGGGTATGCCATAGACGATCGGCTTGATCGCACAGGTCAGCACGGCCTGGGGTTTGAGCTCTCGTAGCTTCCTGCAAAGACGAAAAGCCAAAAGCGTATCGCCGAATGGCGCAATAGCCGCACGCTCCATGGGCAATGGATGAAAACGGATGCCGTTCTCGGTCAGCCAACGAACGGTCATGGCATCGACTGGCGCCAGGGCATGTACTTCGTATCCGGCGGCGCGCAGCGCAAGCAGAAGATGTCCCCGCGTGGTTGCAAGGGATCTTGGTTCGCTTACGACAACAACGATGCGATCCATGCATTCAGGTTCTTGGCTGACTGGTCCAGACCATTCGGCTCTTGTAGGGTCTTGAGGCTCGAAACCCAATCCTGCCGCATCTTATCCACAACATCGAGCGCCACGAGACGATGGCGACACGCGCATCGATCAGGCGCTATTTTGAGTGGAGAGTTCCCACTTCGCAACTACACATCGTTGAATTGGCGTGCAGCCTGCCATACAAGCGCTGGACATAAGTGACTTAGGAACTCCGCCGATGTCCGAACGCATCGCCGTTATCGGTCTGGGATATGTCGGCCTGCCGGTAGCCGTCGCGTTTGGGAAGGTTTTCCCGGGCACCATTGCTTTCGATATAAGCGAAAGCCGGATTGAGGAATTGCGTCGCGGCGTCGATCGCACCGGAGAGGTCGACACGGCGGCGATCAAGGAATCCTCGATCGCGCTTACGACCGACCGAGAGATGTTGAAAGGCGCGACTTTCTTCATCGTTGCCGTGCCAACGCCTATCGACATCAACCGTGCTCCCGATCTTTCGCCTTTGAAACTGGCATCGGAGCTTGTCGGTGAAGCGGTGAGCAAAGGCGCCGTCGTCGTTTTCGAATCGACGGTCTATCCAGGCGTGACCGAGGAATTTTGCGGGCCGATCATCGAGCATATATCCGGCCTGCGGCATCCTCATGACTTCGCGCTCGGCTATTCGCCTGAAAGGGCGAACCCAGGCGATCGGGAACACTCGCTGCGGCGGATCATCAAAGTCGTCTCCGGTGAGAACGCAGAGACGCTGGAGCGCGTAGCCAGCGTCTATGGGAGCATCATCGATGCCGGCGTCTACCGCGCGCCGTCGATCAAGGTGGCCGAAGCGGCGAAGGTCATCGAGAACACACAGCGCGACCTCAACATCGCGCTAATGAATGAACTGGCAATGATCTTTGAACGGCTTGAGATCCGCACGCAGGATGTCATTGATGCCGCATCGACAAAATGGAATTTCCTCCCCTTCAAGCCGGGCTTCGTCGGCGGTCACTGCATCAGCGTCGATCCGTATTATCTGACTGCCAAGGCGGAGGCCGAAGGCTACCATCCGCAGATTATCCTCGCCGGACGCCGCATCAACGACGGCATGGGAGCCTTCGTTGCCCAGCAAGTCGTCAAACAGTTGATCCGCTCGGACATATCAGTCAAAGGAGCTTCCGTCGGCATTCTCGGACTGACCTTCAAGGAGGACGTTCCGGATTTGCGCAACAGCCGCGTGTTCGACATGGTCAAGGAACTGAGACAGTTCGGCATCGTGCCCAAGCTTCACGATCCCCTTGCCGACGCCGAATCCGCTCGACGCGATCACGGCGAAACGATCCTGCCGCTCGATGAGATAAGCGATTTGCAGGCGCTTGTCTTGGCGGTACCGCACAACGTCTACCTCACCAGTGAGAGAGCGCGTCTTTTTCAAATGATCAAGCAGGGCGGGACGCTGTTCGACATCAAGTCTGCCATCAAGCCGAATGAAATCCCTGACAATTTAAAGTATTGGAGTCTGTAAGGCTCGGCCTGAATTCAACACTGGGATCTACCGTGAGGTTAAGCAGGCCGATTCTGACCACCGACGCAGCCGGTCTTAGAGGATTCCATCTCCACAAGAGGCGGGCGTGGCTCGACCGGCTGAACGCATTCGTTTCGGGACTTCTATCTGGCATCAGCTAAGGCTTCGGTCATTCGGAAAGGGCGACGGTGGGAAG
Source organism: Mesorhizobium sp. M8A.F.Ca.ET.021.01.1.1 (assembly GCF_003998025.1). Taxonomy (NCBI): domain Bacteria; kingdom Pseudomonadati; phylum Pseudomonadota; class Alphaproteobacteria; order Hyphomicrobiales; family Phyllobacteriaceae; genus Mesorhizobium; species Mesorhizobium sp. M8A.F.Ca.ET.021.01.1.1. The sequence goes on along the minus strand of NZ_RZSJ01000007.1, from coordinate 7,736 downwards.
CTTATGAACGCGCGTTATGATTTCGGCCGCAACTGGTCCGAGCTTGCCGCGCGCTTCGAGGACGAGCATCTGGATCGGGCTTGCGAGGATCTTCGCCGCCTGGTGGGCGATCTGGAGGGGAAGACATTTCTCGACATGGGCTGCGGATCGGGCCTGCATTCAGCGGCCGCTCTTCGGCTGGGGGCAGCGAAGGTTCACGCCGTTGACTATGATCCGGGTTGTGTCGAAACGACCAAGGCCGTGCTTTCTCGCTTCGCGCCGGAAGCCGAATGGAGCGTGGAGCGTGCCGATATCCTCGACAGGGCGTCGCTTCCGACCGGGACGTTCGATGTCGTCTACTCGTGGGGCGTCCTGCATCACACGGGCGACATGTGGGCGGCGATCAGCAACGCAGCCGGCCTCGTTGGTCACGGCGGAAGATTTGGCATTGCGATCTACCTGAAAACGCCACTTTGCGGACTGTGGACGGTCGAAAAAAGGCTCTACTCCTCTCATCGCTGGCTGCGGCCTCCGGTCAAAGCGCTGTTTGTCTCGGCCTACATGTCGGCGAGAACGCTGCGCCATCGGGACACGATCTCGTTTGTAAAGAACTATCGCGCGCGCCGAGGCATGGAATTCCTGGCGGATGTCGACGACTGGCTAGGCGGCTATCCCTATCAATCCACCTCGGCCGAAGAGTTGGAGACGTCAGTCGAAAAACTTGGGTTTCGCACGAAGCGGCGCTTCAATGCAGTGCCTGGAATTGGCCTCTTCGGCACCGGCTGTGGTGAATGGTGTTTCGAGCGAATGGATTTATAGCCGCTGGTTTCCTCCTCTGATTTCGCGGCAGAGAGAGAAAGAACCGAGCCTGGTCATTGTGGAGAGTAACGCCGGATGTGCGGTATCGTCGGCATTGTGGGTGGAGCGGCCGCGACAAGCAGCGGCCCCTCAAGCGTGCGCCGCATGGCGGACATGATCCGGCATCGCGGACCGGACGGCGACGGCATCTGGACTGACGCCGAGGCCGGGGTCGCGCTCAGTCAGCGCCGACTGGCAATCATCGACCTGTCATCGGCCGGCGCGCAGCCGATGATTTCGCACAGCGGTCGCTATGTCATCGTCTTCAATGGAGAAATCTACAATCACGGCGAGATGCGGACGCATCTCGATCGGGACTTCGGCGCTCATGCATGGCGCGGTCATTCCGACACCGAGACCTTTCTGGCTGCAATCGAGGAGCTTGGAACCAACAAAGCGCTTGGACTGGCTGTCGGCATGTTTGCTTTCGGCTTGTGGGACCGCAAGGAGAGAACGCTCGTTCTCGGACGTGATCGCCTGGGGGAAAAGCCGTTATATTATGGCCGGATCGGCAAGGCCTTCGCGTTTGCCTCGGAACTCAAGGCCTTTCAACCGCTGCCGGATTGGCGCCCGGACATTGACCGGAATGCGCTGGCTTTGCTGATGCGCCACAATTACATCCCCGCGCCTTACAGCATTTACCAAGGCATTCGCAAATTAAGACCCGGCCATCTCCTCGTCCTTTCCGACCCGATGCGTGAGCCACATGTCGAGAGCTATTGGAGCGCCAGGGAAGCCGCTGAACAAGGCCAGCGCGACCCTTTTCAAGGGAGCCCCGAAGAGGCGGTCGACGAACTCGAACGTCATCTTCGCCGCGCCCTCGAAGGGCAGATGATCGCTGACGTGCCGCTCGGCGCCTTCCTCTCGGGCGGCATCGATTCTTCCGCCATCGTGGCGGTCATGCAGTCGATCAGTTCGCGACCGGTACGGACCTTCACGATCGGATTTGACGAAGTCGGCTACAACGAGGCGGGCCATGCCAAGGAAGTCGCGCGCCACCTTGGCACCGACCATACGGAACTTTATCTCAGCGAGCGGGACGCGCTAGAGGTTGTGCCCAATCTGCCCGGCATTTATTGTGAGCCCTTCTCCGACTCCTCGCAAATCCCGACATTCCTCGTCTCCAAACTGGCGCGTGGCAGCGTTACCGTGGCGTTGTCGGGCGATGGCGGCGACGAGCTGTTCTCCGGCTACACGCGCTACGCACTCGCCGATGCGTTATGGAACAAGCTTTCCCGCGTCCCGATGGGGCTGCGCCGCGCGTCGGCCAGCCTGGCGACACTGCCCTCGCCCGGTCTCTACAACAATGTCGCGGGTGGGATCATGCCGCTTCTGCCGCAGCGCCTGCGCCGCGAGCGCGTGGGCGACAAGATCCACAAGGCGGCGTCGGTTCTTTCATTGCGAACAATGGACGATGTCTACCGCCGCCTCTGCTCGCATTGGGAAGCGACCGAAATCATCCCGGATGCGGACGAGCCGCCCACCATGCTGACGGGATTGGAGGCGCTTCCAGCGCTGCCGGGCAACGTCGAGCGGATGATGTACATCGATATGATGAGCTATTTGCCGGACGACATCCTGGTAAAGGTTGATCGCGCGGCAATGGCAGTCAGCCTCGAGACCCGCGTGCCGCTGCTTGACCACCGGCTGATAGGCTTTGCACTTTCGCTGCCGCTTTCCATCCTGCGAGCCGGCGACCAGACAAAGTGGCCGCTCAGGCAACTGCTTTATCGACATGTTCCGAAAGCGCTCGTCGAACGTCCGAAAATGGGCTTCGGCGTGCCCATCGACACCTGGCTGCGCGGCGCGCTTCGCGAATGGGCGGAGGCGCTGCTCGACGAGCGCCGATTGCGGGAAGACGGGTTCTTTCGAGCCGATGCAATCCGGCGCGCGTGGTCTGAGCACCTCTCCGGACACCGTAACAATCAGTATCTGCTTTGGGACGTCCTGATGTTCCAATCCTGGCAGGAAGGAACCCAGGGAGCTTCATCGGCGGTCGCTGCCTGAACAGGCATCAGGGCCAGTTTTTTTCACTCGCGCAGCCGGATCGGGAGCGAGACGGTCCCGCACTATCAGATACCTGAGCAAGCAGCTATACGGGTTCGAGGACAGGGGCGAAGCACGGGTGAGCAAGGATCGTTCGAACGATTCGCACGCGACCCGGAACATTGCGAAGCAAGGCATTGAACTCGTTTACATCGCTGCGGCGCCACCTGACGGCAGAACAGGTCAACCGTGGCTTCTCGATCATCTGCTTCTTTTCGCCGCCAGTGCTCGGGTCGGTGGTGAGCTTCGTATTTCATGGTGGAGCGCTCTGGTCGGTGGTGTTGCTGGTCGCCAGGCGACGCCGCTTGAACATCGACCGGCCGATGCTCGCCATGACCCTTGCGATCTATGCCTATTGCGCGGCGATGGTCCTGGCATCGATCGTCAACGGCACCCTGCGGGCTGATGTCACGCACTTCCTGCCGCTGATCACCTTGTTGGTGTTCCCGATCTCCTATTCGACCTGGAGCATCACCGACAAGGCGACGCTTGCACGCATTGCTGTGCGGGCCAGCGCGGCAGCATGTGCCGGAGCGCTGGTGCTGACCATTGTCCAATATTACTGGATCGGGATGCTGAGAGCCGAAGGAGGGGCTGGAAATCCGATCGTGTTCGCGACGGTCACCTGCCTCGCCGTGATGATGTGCCTTGCGGGCGCTGTGTCGGGAATAGAGAAAGCCTGGAAGACACTCACCGTCGCCGTACTCGCCGGCGCCGTAGCGACCGTCTATTCCGGCTCGCGCATGATCTGGGTAGCCTTGCTGATCGCCATTGTCGCCGTCCTTGTGATCAATCGCCAGAGATTCACGCGATCGAATATGAGGCGGTTGCTGGTGATTGCGGGCGCCTGCTGCCTGCTCACCGCGGCAATCACCTCTCCAATCATCGTAGGTCGCACTCATTTTCTGTTCGATGACTGGAACGCCCTCGCCACCAAGGATGATCATTCCACTCCGCTCGGGCTACGCGTTGGGCTCTGGGACATTGGGATGGATGCATTTCGCGAAGCGCCATTTTTCGGCCACGGCATATCCGCCAGCCGGGCGATTTCACAGCAGGGTTTCAAAAAGCAATTTGGGGTGAGCCAGGGCTTCAACCATTTTCACAACGGCTTTCTGACAGCCTTGGTGCAGGCCGGACTTGTTGGCGCGTTATCATTGGCGGCGATCTTCATCGTCGCGATCTGGAACGCAACGAGGGTTCTTCGCTTCAGTGCCGATCCGTTAGAGAGGTTCGGGGCGACCATGATAGTGGTCGCCGTCATCGTATACCTTGTTGGTGGCCTAACAGGCATCCTTGTCGGCCACGACATTCTCGATTCAACGCTAATGATCTTCCTGATTTCGGGCACATACCTGGCTTGCGGACGAACCGTTTCGCCGATCCGTGAAAGTCAGACGACATAACGGCTGCCGCGACGGCAGGCCCGTGATGTTCTCGCGGGCCGCGTGTCGAATTTATGCGGCCACGACGACGTGGTGAAGCCAGTCGCCCGCGATTGTCCCGCGCAGCCCTAAATCACGTACGCTGTCCATGTGGTTGCGCGCCGTGAGCACGCCCATCGATACACTCAGGTCCTGCCCTATCAGACGATCAGCAAACAATCTGGCTTGCAGGTGAAACGGCTGTGTTTCCCGCTCGCCGACCAACATCCTGACTTTTGTCCGCGAAGAGTGGGATTTGCTTATCGGCGAAAATGCCGCAACTTCCGCGTCGGTCAAGCCTATCAAAGGCTCGAGGAAGGAATGCTGAAGAGGCTTCAAATCATACAGGCCGCCGAGCAGAAGTGCCGCCGAGGGGGGATGTGTCGAATCCTCGTTGAACAAAAAGGTCGCCAGATGCGCGCCGGCGGAATGGCCACTGACGCTTAGCCGACCGGGATCGCCGCCATGGCTGGCGATATTATCCTGCACCCATTGCCTCGCGCGCCGGACCTGGTCGACGATTGCCGCCATCCTGACGGCAGGCATCAGCGCATAGTCGATCACGACCGCGATTGCCCCTGCGCTCGTGACCGTTTCGGCAACGTAGGAATAATCGCTTTTGGTGAACATGCGCCAATAGCCGCCATGGATGAAGATGTGCACCGGGAGGTCCTTGCGCGGTCCCTCCGGAAAGAACAGGTCGAGGCGCTCGGCCTCGTGCGAACCATAGGCGACATCCGCCAGCATAGGCAGCGAAGCCCGCGTCGCAGCGCTGCGGGCGACGATATCGGCCACGATGTCATCGAAATCGGCAACGTGGTCGCGGGTGCGAAAAGGATCCTTCGACATGGCGTCCGCTCAAAAGGTTACAGCGATGTATTTGGCCTCCATGAACTCGGAGATACCGTGGTGCTGGCCCCCTTCCCGTCCTAGGCCGCTCTGCTTGACTCCGCCAAAGGGCGCGGCGGGATCCGACATCAAGCCGCGGTTGAGGCCGATCATGCCGGCCTCGATCTCCGAAGCAACCCGCATGCCGCGCGCCATATCGCGGGTGTAGAGGTAAGCGGCAAGGCCGTATTCGGTGTCGTTGGCGTGGAGGATGGCCTGTGCCTCGCTCTCGAAGCGGGTGATGGGCGCCACCGGTCCGAAGATTTCTTCATGCGCCATGTCAGCGTCCGGCGAGACTTCGGACAAGACGGTCGGAGGATAGAAAAAACCATCTCCCTCAAGCACCGAGCCGCCGCACAGCACCTTGGCACCCCGATTGACCGCGTCCTTGACCAACCGGTCGATCTTGTCGACCGCCTTCTTGGTGATCATGGGTCCACATTCGGTGTCCGCCTTGGTGCCGGCGCCGATCTTGAGCGCGGCCATGCGCCGGGACAGGCCGTCGGCGAACGCATCGTGGATGCCCGACTGGGCGTAGATGCGATTGGCGGCCGTACAGGCTTCGCCGGCATTGCGCATTTTGGCGATCATGGCGCCATCGAGGGCCGCACCGAGATCAGCATCGTCGAAGACAATGAAGGGTGCATTGCCGCCGAGTTCCATGGAACAGGAAATCACATGTTTGGCGGCCTCGGCGAGCAAGGCCCGGCCGACCCCGGTCGAACCGGTGAAGGAGAGCTTCCTGACGCGCGGATCGGCCAGCATGGCCGACGTCAGGGGGCCTGGGGTCGACGTCGTCAGCACGTTCACGACACCGTCCGGAACGCCGGCTTCGCTGTAGAGCGCGGCCAGCGCATAGGCCGTCAGCGGCGTCTCGCTGGCCGGCTTCAAAATGACCGTGCAGCCCGCCGCGAGGGCCGGTGCGATCTTGCGTGTCGCCATCGCGGCAGGGAAATTCCAAGGTGTGATGAGGACGCAGATGCCGATCGGCTGGTAGTCGACCACGATCCGGTTGGTCCCGGACGGAGCGGTGCCAAACTCACCGGTGATGCGAACAGCTTCTTCGGCGTTCCAGCGGAAGAATTCGGCCGCGTAAGCCACCTCGCCGCGCGCGTCGCGTAGGGCCTTGCCGTTCTCCAGCGAAATCAGCATGGCAAGCGTCTCCGACCGTTCGACCATCAGTTCGAAACAGCGCCTGAGAATCTCGGAGCGTTTGCGTGGCGCGGTCTCACGCCACCCCTTGGCGGCTTTGGCCGCTGCCTCGACCGCAGCGGTGGCGTCCTCCAGGGTCGCATCGGGAACCGCCGCGATCACCGCCCCGGAGGATGGATCGGTGACCTCGATGAGCCTGCCGTCGGCAGACGGCAGCCATTGTCCGCCGATATAGAGCCGGTGCGGGAAACCTCGCACATCGTAGGGATCCTGATCGAGCTGGAAGGCATTGTAAGGAAGGTTCATCGTCTTGTTCCTGACGTTCACATGGCGCAGGCGGTGAGATCGCCGTCATAGGCCGCCTGGACAAGGCGGCGCATGGCGGCGAGGTCGAATGGGCGCGGGTTGTTCTTGATCAGACGATCGATGCCAAGCGCCTGCTCGGCGGTCCAGTCGAGCCTGTCGGCCGGAAGCCCCAGACCGGCCAGCGTCGGAGTGATACCGATCGCGGCGAACAAGCGTCTGATCTCCTCGATGGTCGCTTCCGCCATTTCGTCGGCGCCACGACCGTTCGCCTCAAGGCCGAGAGCAATCCCTATCTCGGCGATTTCCGCCGCGGCCACACGGCTGTTGTAGCTCATGACATAAGGCATCATCGTCGCCACCCCCAGCCCATGCGGCGTGTGCGTGAGCGCGCCGGCCGGGTATTGCACCGCGTGCGCCGCCGCCGTGCCAGCAGTGCCGAAGGCGCAACCCGCAGCCAGCGCTCCCATCATCACGTCGGCGCGCGCCTCGGCGTCATCGCCGTCGGCGCACGCCTTCTCCAGGCTGCGGCCGAGCAGTTTGACGGCCAGCAGCGCGAAATGATCGGTCAACGGCGTCTTGCCGATGAAAACGTGGCGCTGCGGCAGGCTGAAGTCACCGTCCCGACGCATGGCCGTGAAGGCCTCGATCGCATGGGTGAGCGCGTCGGCACCGGCGATCGCGGTCAGGCCCCGCGGACAGGTCATTGTCAGTTCGGGGTCGCAGATGGCAACCGCGGCAATGAGATGGGGGCTCGATATGCCTACTTTGAGCGTCCGGTCCGGATCGGATATCACCGCGACGGGCGTCACCTCCGATCCTGTGCCGGCCGTGGTCGGTATGGCGATGAGCGGCAGCGTTGGTCCCGGGACTTTGAACTCGCCATAGTAGTCCTGCAGCTCGCCACCGTGGCTGATCAGCAAGGCGGCGCATTTGGCGAAATCGAGACAGCTGCCGCCGCCGATGCCGATCACCATGTCGGGCCGGAAGCCCCTCGCTTCCTCGACGCAGACCGCCACCGAGTCGCGCGGCACGTCAGGGAGGACACCGTCGTGAACCAGCACGTCGACCGACGCTGACTGCAAG
>NZ_RZSJ01000079.1:0-15797 GCF_003998025.1 Mesorhizobium sp. M8A.F.Ca.ET.021.01.1.1 | reverse complement strand
CCGCCCCACCGGCGGCTGAAGTACCAGCGATGCCTGCGCAGCCGCAGCCGGCGGGGACGGGCCTTGCGGGGACGATGGAGCTGAACCTGCCGCACGACCTGTCGCCATGGGGCATGTTCATGGCCGCCGACATCATCGTGAAGGCGGTGATGATCGGATTGGCGTTCGCGTCGCTCGTCACCTGGACGATATGGCTGGCCAAGTCGCTGGAAATTTTCGCCGGCAAGCTGCGTGTCCGCCATGCCGTCCGCGCGATCGGCGATGCCGCGACGTTGAAGCAGGCGAGCCGGGCGCTCGACCGCAGTGGCGGCCCCGGCGCGCTCCTGGTGCGGGCCGCCGAGGAAGAGACCGCGCTTTCGGCCGGCGCGCTCGACCATGTCGGCGGGGAGGGACTGAAGGAACGGGTCGCCTCGCGCCTGTCGCGCATCGAGGCGGCAGCGTCGCGGCGCATGTCGCGCGGCGCCGGCCTGCTGGCGACGATCGGGTCCACGGCGCCTTTCGTCGGCCTGTTCGGCACAGTCTGGGGCATCATGAACGCCTTCATCGGCATTTCGCAGGCGCAGACCACCAATCTCGCCGTGGTGGCGCCGGGCATCGCCGAGGCGTTGCTGGCCACCGCGATGGGGCTGGTCGCGGCAATTCCGGCGGTGGTGATTTACAACGTCTTTGCCCGCTCGATAGCCGGCTACCGGCAGACACTGGCCGATGCCTCGGCGGGCGTCGAACGGCTGGTCAGCCGCGACCTCGATTTCCGCGCGATAGCACCCGCGGCGGTGCTGGCGGCAGAGTAGAGGGGGCGGTGCCGTGGGAAGCAGGCTTCGACAGACCATGGACGACGATCTCGAGGAGAGCCACGAGATCAATGTCACGCCGTTCATCGATGTCATCCTGGTGCTGTTGATCATCTTCATGGTCGCAGCGCCGCTGGCGACGGTGGATGTCAATGTCGACCTGCCCGGCTCGACCGCGATGCCGGCGCCGCGGCCAGAAACGCCGATTTTCCTGACATTGAAGGATGATCTCACGCTCGCGATCGGCAACGACACCGTCCCGCGCCCGGCTTTTGCCGCCACGCTCGACAGCCGCACCAAGGGCGACAAGCAGACGCGGATCTTCCTGCGCGCCGACAAGGCGGTGGCCTATGGCGACCTGATGGAGACGATGAACCTGCTGCGTGCCGCCGGCTATCTGAAGGTCGCCCTGGTCGGCCTGGAGGCGGCGCCCGCCGGTGATGCCGCCGCACCGGTGCCAGGCGGAACGGCTTCCCCATGACACGATCGGCCGCCTCGCCCACGATGGGGCTGTCGCGCTTCGGCTGGCGCGACCTTGCCCTATGGGCATGTGCGGCCGTGCTGATGCTTGGGGCGCATGTCGCCGTCGCTTATGCCGTGCAGAATTTCAGTCCAGTCCAACCGTCGGATAGCGGGCCGCCGCCGGCGCCGGTGATCGAAATGGCGCCGATGATGATGACGCCGGCGGCACCCGAACAGGCGGCGATGCTCGATGCAGCGATTCCCGACCAGACCGAGCCGGTCGAGGAGACGGAGAAGACCGCCGAGCCCGACAAGGTAGTCGAGCAAGCCGAACCTGCTGCCGAGCTGGAGACGGTGCCGCCGGACGAACCCACGGAGATGACGGAGGTCGAACCGGTCGTCCAGCCGCCCTTGGAGGATGTCGTCCCCGATATTGTCGAGACTATCGCGCCGGAGGTCGTCGTTCCGCTGCCGCGGTCAAAGCCGGCCGAAAGACACAAGGACAAGAAACCTGCCGAAGCCAAGGTCAAAAAGCCTGCCGACAAGCCCAAGCCAAGGCCGAAGAAGGAAAAGGCCGAACCACCGAAGACGGCAAGTGCCGCGAGCGTCGAAGCCAGGCCCGCCGCCAAGGCAGCGGCGCCGAGTTCGGCGGCCGGGTTTTCGGGTGTCAGCCCGGCCAAATGGGAATCGCGGCTGACGGCGTGGATCAATCGCCACAAGCGCTACCCGAGCGCCGCGAAATCCCGGCGCGCACAGGGCAATGTGAACGTGACTTTCACCATGGACCCGTCCGGCCGGGTGCTGTCGGCGCGGGTCGTGCGTTCGTCCGGCGATGCCGAGCTCGACCGCGCCGCGCTCGCGGTGCTGCAGGGCGCCTCCGTGCCGCCGCCGCCACCGGAACTCGGCTCGCGCGTCAGCCGTACGGCGCCGTTCGTGTTCAGTCTACAGGACTAGCGCCGCCCCGTCGCGCTACGCTGTTCTTGGTTGAGCGTGGTTGTCTTTCGCGTGTGCCTTGGGATGCATCGGGTTGCCGCTGAGCTGCGCATGTCTGGCCGGGCGTGCGCCGCGCAAGACATCGAAGGCCTCGGCATAGGCCATGCCGAGCAGATAGGAGATCATGGGAAAACGGCTTGCTTCGGCCATCTGCACCAGTTCGTTGGTCATCGTCGCGATATATTGCAGACTATCGAGCTCTGACTGACGTAGTGACTGATTTGACACCTGCTGCTCCTGTCATCGGATGGAACTCTAGGAATGCGGTATGGGCTACACTGGACATGTCGAGTCGGCCAATTGATGGTCGAGCCCGCCGAATGCGGGCCAAGTTCGTACCCGCGAGTAGAAAGGTAAGGTCCGGAGAGTTAATGATTTGTTAAAATTGTAGTAAATCAAATATGATCTAAAATATCTTTCCTGGCTGTAAAGTCTAAAAAAATCGATTTTACTCAGATATGGAGTAGGCAATCGCTAGCATACGCTTTTTCGGGATATTCTTGTTCTTATTTAGCGTAAGCAAGTTGCTAATCCAGCCCGTCCCGGGCAAGGCTGACGACGAGCTGATCGACGCCGGGATCATCGAGCCTGACGACATGCGCCATGCGGATCGCATGCCTGGGCGGGATATTGGACATGTCCTGCCGCATGATGACCGACACGAATGCCGGCCCGGTTTCGGTCAGAAGCATGGCCTTGCCTCTCAGCACCGGTTCGGAGATAGGCGCCCATTGCACCGAGATCAGCGATGGCTCGCCTGTCTGGCGGCGGTTGACGCCGCTGAAATAGATCCAGTTGAGGCGCGAGATCGCCACGCCATAATGGTTGCCGCGCGCCCGCGCCCATGTCGAGCCGCGGCGCTCCGACCATCCGGTGACCCAGCGGAATGTGACCAGTTCAGCCTCGCGACGCACGAAGGTCACCGACCGCATCAGGAGGTCGGCGCGGGTCGGGATCGAAAAATAGGTGAAATAGGTGCCGCCCGCGATCGACGGGGCGGGCGGGCGGATCATCTGGGTGAACAGGCTTTCGGAGATCGGCGGCAGGCCGGGAGCCGTGGGCTCGGGGGTGCCGGGGTCCCGGTACAGTTCGGCCTCGTCGATTCGGAAGTAGTCGCAGATCAGCTTGGCGGTGGCCTTGTTGGGGACGGTCTGCCCCTGCAGGTAACGCTCGAACTGCGTGCGGTTGATGCCCAGTTCGCGGCACACCGCGCTGACGGAAGCATGGTCCTTGCAGAGCCGCCTGAGATTTGCAGCGAGATTGTCGCGAATGGACACTTTTTTGCTTCCGCGGGCGGCTTCTTCATTTCGACTCGGAATCCGTATAGCGCCTTCGGTCGCCCCGCCGAAACGCCTTGTCACAACACACAGAAAAACTGATTTGAGAACGCCAGTCTAATGGGGCGGCTTCCAAAAAAAATAGCGCCGATCGGAAACCGGCCATCGCCATAAGTCCAATTGACAACCATTTCGCCTTGGAAAGGCGAAGTCGCTTCTGGCCATTTTTGGGGGCATTGACGCCGGGTGATGCATCGCGATGTATAGGATGATGCTTGGGCGTTACCGCGCCGGAAAGGCGGACAATCGATTATTCCGCTGGTGGAGCTGAGGAGGATCGAACTCCTGACCTCGTCATTGCGAACGACGCGCTCTCCCAGCTGAGCTACAGCCCCGTCCAGCGGATGGCGCATTTATCGGGCGACGCGGTTTCCTGTCAAGGCGGCGCTTCACCAAAAACCCGCCCGCCGGCCGCGTGGCTGAACCCTGCCCTTGCCGGTTCGGCGCGTAGTGGCTACATGTCGGCAACAATTGGAGACCGGCATGCTCGCCCTCATTCAAACCATCGTCATGGCGCTCGACCTCTATTGGTGGGTCATCATCGCTTCGGCGATCTTTTCCTGGCTCTATGCCTTCAACGTCGTCAACTCGCGCAATCAGTTCGTCGGCAGCATCGGCAACATGCTCTACAGGTTGACCGAGCCGGCGCTGCGGCCGATCCGCCGCTTCATGCCCGACCTTGGCGGCATCGACATCTCGCCGATCATCCTGCTTTTGATCCTGTTCTTCCTCAGGCAGTTCATTCTCACCACGGTGGCGCCGCTGTTGCTGGCCTGACGATCGCATGAGCGCGCAGTACCGCATTCGCGAGAACGGCGTTGATCTGTTCGTCCGGCTGACGCCGAAGTCTTCCGTGGACCGGCTGGAAGGCGTCGAAACATCGGCGGACGGACGAAGCCACTTGAAGGCGCGGGTCCGCGCCGTGCCGGAAAATGGCGCCGCCAATCAAGCGCTGGAGAAGCTGGTCGCCAAGGCGCTGGGCGTGCCGGCATCTTCGGTTTCGGTCGTTGCCGGCGGCACGGCCCGTCTCAAGACGCTGCGCATTTCAGGCGAACCGGCGGCGCTGGCAAGAAGTGTCGATGCGCTCTGCCGTCTATCCTCTACCTGAAGTTCAATCCCCCAGCGGCAAACGCGGATCGTCGACCTTCAGCGTGTTCACGCTCTGCTTGATGCGGCGCAGGTTCTCCAGCACCTTCGGGCCGCGCGTCTCGGCGACCGATGTCACGATCATGTCGACGATCGCCAGCAGCGCGTAGCGCGACGATGTCGGCTTGTAGATGTTGCCGTCCTCGAGAGGCTGCAGGTGGATGACCGTGTCGGCGACCTTGGCCAGCGCGGAGTCGGGCGCGGTGACGGCCACCGTGGCGGCGCCATATTGCTGGGCGACCTGCACCGCCTCGATGACCGAGCGCGCATAGCCAGAGACCGAGAAGGCGACGACGGTGGTGTCCGGCGTGGCAACGGCGGCGTACATGCGCTGCAACTGGCCGTCGATCTGCGCCAGGACCGGCAGGCCCAGCCTGAACAGCCGGTTCTGCATCTCGGTCGCCATCATCGAGGAAATGCCACCCGAACCGATGCACAGAACATTGCCTGACGCCGCGAGGCGCGCGGCGACGTCGACCAGTGTCGTCATGTCGAGGTTTTCGCTGACGCGCTGGATGGAGGCGATCGCGGCTTCGGTGATGGCCGATGCGATGCGCTGTTCGCGGGCATCGCGGCTCAGCGGCTCCGGCGACAGATACTGGCCGCCGATGGCAATGGCCTGCGCCAGATAGAACTTGAAGTCGCGCAGGCCCTCGCAGCCGAGGTTGCGGCAGAAACGGGTGACTGTCGGCTCACTGACGCCGACGCGCGCGGCAATTTCCGAGATTGCTGCCTTGGAGGCGAAGTCAAGATCGGACAGAACGAGGCTTGCCAGCCGGCGATCCGACTTGGTGCCGTCCTGCGACATCAGTTGCAGCCGCGTGATGATGTCGGCCGGCGTCTTCATATTCGAGTTTCCGTCGTCATCTCAGCGGCAGGCCCGTCGCCGTGTCGAACAGATGGATGTTGCCGGGGGCGACCGAGACCGGCAGCAGGTCGCCAGGCCGGACCGGCACCCGGTCGCGGAACACGGCGCGCACAGTGTCGGCGCCAATGGTGCCGTAGACATGGGTTTCGGAACCGGTCGGCTCGACGACATCAACCTTGAGCGCCATGGCATCAGTGGCCTCGCCGACGATGAAATGTTCGGGCCGGATGCCGGCCTCCACGGCACTGCCTGCCGGCACCGGTTTGCCGGCGAGCGCAAGCCGTCCGCCGCCGGTCGACTCGAACCAGGTTCTCTCGGGCGTCGTCTTGAGCGCCCCGGAAACAAAGCTCATCGACGGCGAGCCGAGGAAGCCGGCGACGAACTTGTTGGCCGGCCTGTCATAGAGCTCCAGCGGCGCTCCGACCTGCTGGATCCTGCCGCGATCCATCACCACGATGCGGTCGGCCATGGTCATGGCCTCGATCTGGTCGTGGGTGACGTAGACGATGGTCGACTTCAGCCGCTGATGCAGCGCCTTGATCTCGGTGCGCATCTGCACGCGCAGCTGCGCGTCGAGATTGCTGAGCGGCTCATCGAACAGGAAGACGGAGGGTTCGCGCACGATGGCGCGGCCCATGGCGACGCGCTGGCGTTGGCCGCCGGAGAGCTGGCGGGGATAACGGTCGAGGTAGGAGAACAGGTTGAGGACGCCGGACGCCTTCTTGACCTTCTGGTCGATGGCGGTGCGGTCCTCGCCCCGGATCTTCGGACCGAAGCCGATATTGTCCGAGGCCTTGAGGTGAGGAAACAGCGCATAGGACTGGAACACCATGGCGATGTTGCGCTGCTGTGGCGGCAGGTCGTTGGCGCGTGTGCCGCCGATCAGGAGATCGCCGGAACTGATGGTCTCCAGGCCCGCCAGCATGCGCAGCAAGGTCGACTTGCCGCAGCCGGACGGGCCGACCAGCACCACGAACTCGCCGCTCTTGATGTCGAGGCTGATCTCCTCGAGGATTTTGTGCTGGCCGAAGGATTTCGACAGGTGGCGAAACTGGACGTCGGTCATGGTCACGCTCCCAATATGTCGTCGATGAACGGCAGGCAGCCGGCGGTCAGCCCCGCATCCACGGGCATCACCACGCCTGTTACGCCCGAGGCCCGGTCGGACGCAAGGAAGGCCACGGCTTCCGCCACTTCCGAGGCGTTGACGATGCGGCCGAGCGGATAGAGCCGCTGCAGCTTGCCTATTATGTCGGGGTTTTTGGCGAGGCGATGATCCCAGGCGGCGGTGCGGATCGATCCGGGGCAGACGACGTTGGCGCGCACCCCGCTGCGGCCGAGTTCCACGGCGATCGCCTTGGCGTAGGCGTTGATGCCGGCCTTGGCGGCGGCATAGGCGGGGTTGCCGAAATGCGCGATGGCGTTGACGGAAGAAATGAAGACGACGCTGCCCGAACCGCGCGCGGCCATCGCCTTGGCAATGGGATCGGCGAAGATCATCACACCGGTCAGGTTGAGGTCGAGCTCATGCTCGATCCTGTCCGCCGTCAGCGCATCGAGCGTCTCGGCGCGGGTCCAGCCGGCATTGTTGATCAGGATATCGGGAACGCCGTCCCTTTCGAGCACGGCCGTGATCGCGGCGTCGACCGAAGCCCGGTCGAGAAGGTCGAAGACATGGCGCGAGGCAAGGTGCGGGCTCGCCAGCGCCTCCTCGGACTGGTCGCAGCCGACCACCCGTGCGCCCCTGCCGGCCAGCAGTGCGGCGATCGCGGAGCCAAGGCCGCCACCGGCGCCGGTGATGACGACCGTCCTGCCTTCGAATTCGGCTCTCGAAACCACGGCGCTTGCTCCTCCGGCAGGTCAGGCAGATGCCGGCAGGCTAAGGAATGGAATGTAATTAAGCAACATCATAATCCGCTTGCATGCGGCAAATTCATCGATAATGTAGGAAAGTCACATAAATCTTGTGTCAGCACCGGCACAGGGAGCGCAAAAGCGTGGACCAAATGGGAGAGATCAGATGAACCTTGCGAAATGGACTGCCGGCCTGATGGCCGGAATGGGCATTCTGGCCTTCGCGGCGCAGGCAGAAGCTGGCGAAGTGCGGGTTACCGTCGCCGAATACAGCGCCAAGACCGGCCCCTACTTCGAAGAGGTCAAGAAAGAGTTCGAGGCGAAGAATCCCGGGATCACCGTCAAGTTCGAGGTGGTGCCGTGGGATGTGCTCCTGCAGAAGCTGACCACCGACATCACCGCCGGCACCAATGCTGATCTCTCCATCATCGGCACGCGCTGGCTGATCGACTTCGTCCAGCAGGATGTCGCCGAGCCGCTCGACAGCTATATCACGCCCGAATTCAAGGGCCGCTTCATCGACACCTTCCTGTCGCCCTCGATCATGGGCGGCAAGACCTATGGGTTGCCGATCGCCGCTTCGGCGCGCGCCATGTATTACAACAAGGAGCTGTTCGAGAAGGCCGGCATCGCCAAGCCGCCGGCAACCTGGACCGAACTGCAGGAGGATGCCCGCAAGATCAAGGCGCAGGGTGCCTTCGGTTTCGGCCTGCAGGGCAAGGAGATCGAGACCGACGTCTACTACTACTACGCCATGTGGTCGCAGGGCACCGAGATCCTCAACAAGGACGGCACGTCGGGCCTCGGCACGCCGGGCGCGCTCGAAGCCGCCAAGCTCTACAAGTCGATGATCGACGAGGGGCTGACGGAGCCCGGCGTCACCTCCAACAACCGTGAGGACGTGCAGAACCTGTTCAAGCAGGGCAAGGTCGGCATGATGATCACCGCGCCCTTCCTGTCCAACCAGATCAAGGATGAGGCGCCGAGCCTCAAATACGGCGTGGCCGCCATTCCGGCCGGGCCGACCGGCGCGCGCGGCACCTATGGCGTCACCGATTCCATGATCATGTTCAAGAACTCCAAGAACAAGGATGAGGCCTGGAAGCTGATGGACTTCCTGTTCACCACGGAGCAGCGCGCCAAGTTCACGCAAGGCGAAGGCTTCCTCCCGGTGAACAAGGAAGAGGCCAAGATGGACTATTACGTCAACAACGCCGATCTCGCCGCCTTTACCGCGCTGCTGCCGGATGCCCGTTTCGCGCCGATCATCCCGGGCTGGGAAGAAGTCGCCCAGATCACCTCGGACGCCATGCAGAAGATCTATCTCGGCGGCGACCCCGAGGCAGGCTTGAAGGAGGCGGCAGTCAAGGCCAATGCGGTGCTGAAGAAATAGGGCCGTGTTCAAGAAATAGGGCGTATCTCCCTGCGCCCGTGGCGCGCCCCCGACTCAGGCGGGGCGCGCCACACTTCTAGAAGTGTTCGGCTGCTCTCCAATGTCAGCGCCGCCCCTCATTGCCCTGCCGGGCATTTCTCCCCGTATAGTGACGGGGAGAAAGGGCTGGTCGCAATCTCGGCGCCCTTCTTGGACGCTGGTGACTGGCGAAAGCGGTGACGAAAGCACCCCCTCTCCCCGTCACTATACGGGGAGAGGATGCCGGCAGGCAGGTGAGGGGCGGCGCCGACGGCGGGAAAGAGTTCGAAACCGGGCGCCTGGGAAGAACAGGTCTGTTGGCCAACCAGCGCTACTGATGCCTCGCAAAGCGGTACAAACCAGCCGATGCAAAATCGCTTCCTGCCCTATCTCCTGACCCTGCCCAGCCTGTTCCTGGCTGCGGTGGTCATTTTCTGGCCGGTCTGGGACCTGATCCAGATCGCGACGCACGACGTCAATCGGTTTGGCCAGTTGCGGGAGTTCAGCGGCCTGACCAATTTCGCCGCGCTCACCGCCGATCCCGATTTCATCGCGGCCCTCTGGCGTACCGGGCTGTGGACGGTGCTGGTGGTCGGCGGCGCGCTGCTGGTCTCGATCCCGGTGGCGATGATCCTCAACACCGATTTCTATGGCCGTGGCCTTGCGCGCGTCATCATCATGCTGCCCTGGGCGGTGTCGTTGACCATGACGGCGGTGGTCTGGCGCTGGGCGCTGAGCGGCGAAAGCGGCATGCTGAATTCGGCGCTGATCGGGCTCGGCCTGATCGACCACAACATCCAATGGCTGGCACAGGCCGGCACGGCCTTTCCGATGCAGGTGCTGATCGGCATATTGGTGACGGTGCCGTTCACCACGACGATCTTCCTCGGCGGCCTGTCGTCGATCCCGGATGATCTCTACGAGGCGGCCGCCTTGGAGGGGGCAACGCCGCTGCAGCAGTTCCGCGAGATCACCTTTCCGCTGCTGAAACCGTTCATCAACATCGCCATCGTGCTCAACACGATCTACGTCTTCAATTCCTTCCCGATCATCTGGGTGATGACGCAGGGCGGGCCGGCCAATTCGACCGACATCCTGGTGACCCACCTCTACAAGCTCGCCTTCCGCATCGGCAAGCTGGGCGAGGCGTCGGCGGTGTCGCTGGTGATGTTCGCCATATTGCTGGTCTTCACCATGATCTATGTGCGCCTCGCCATGCGGGAGCAGCGCGCATGAGCAGCAAACTGAAGCGTACCGCCATCGCGTGGCTGCTGCTGGCGCCTTTGATCGTGGTGACGATCTTCCCCTTCGCGGTGATGTTCCTGACCGCGGTGAAGCCACGGACCGAAGTGCTGACACCCACCTGGTGGCCGAGCGAGTTCCGCTGGTCGAATTTTTCCGACATGTGGGTGGCGACCGGCTTCGGCCAGGCGCTGGCCAATTCGCTCTACGTCTCGGTGATCGCTACCGTCGGCGCCATCTTGATCTCGGTGCCCGCGGCTTACGCGATGTCGCGCTTCCGCTTCGCCGGCTACGGCGCCTTCCGCCAGTTCCTGCTGATCTCGCAGATGATCTCACCGATCGTGCTGGTGCTCGGCCTGTTCCGGCTGATGGCCGCCTGGGGGCTGGTCGAGAGCACCACGGCGCTCGGCTTCATCTACATGGCCTTCAACGTCGCCTTCACCGTGTGGATGCTGCAGAGCTATTTCGACACCATTCCGCGTGACCTCGAGGAGGCGGCCTGGATGGAAGGGGCCGGGCGCTGGCTGACCTTGCGAAAAGTGTTCCTGCCGCTTTGCCTGCCGGCGATCGCGGTGACGGCGATCTTCACCTTCATCAACGCCTGGAACGAGTTCGTCGTGGCGCTGACCATGCTGCGCAGCCAGGAGAGCTACACGCTGCCGATCCAGGTGTTCTCGCTGGTCGCTGGCCGCTACACGATCGAATGGCATCACGTCATGGCGGCGACGCTGTTGGCCACCTTGCCGGTGGCGATTCTGTTCATTTGGCTGCAGCGTTATCTCGTCCGGGGGCTGGCGCTCGGGGCGGTCAAATAGCATTCCAGCAATTCAGGAAAAGTTCCCAGCGGTTTTCCGCGCGGAATTGCGAAAAAACAAGAAGTCCACGGAGCTTTCATGCGTATCTTCACCGCCTCGCTGGCGACGGAAACCAACACCTTCTCGCCGGTGCCGACAGACCGGGCCTCGTTCGAGATGGCTTTCTATGCCGGTCCGGGCAAGCATCCGGAAACGCCGACGCTGTGCTCTTCGCCGATCGTGGCGCTGCGCCGCCGCGCGGCCGCGGAAGGTCTCACCGTGATCGAAGGCACCGCGACCTGGGCCGAGCCCGGCGGTCTCGTGCAGCGGCAGACCTATGAGGCGCTGCGCGACGAAATACTTGGCCAGCTCAAGGCCGCCTTGCCGGTCGATGCCGTCATGCTGGGCCTGCATGGCGCCATGGTGGCGCAAGGCTATGACGACTGCGAGGGCGATCTGCTGGAGCGCGTGCGCGGCATCGTCGGGCCTGGCGTGGTGATCGCCTGCGAGTTCGATCCGCACAGCCATCTGACGCCCAAGCGCGTGGCGGCGTCCGACATCATGGCCTATTTCCTCGAATTCCCGCACACCGATTTCTACGAGCGCGGCGAACACGTCGTCGAACTCGGGCTTGCCGCGGCGCGTGGCGAGATCAAGCCTGTCATCTCGACCTTCGACTGCCGCATGATCCAGGTGCTGCCGACCAGCCGCGAGCCGATGCGCTCCTTCGTCGACCGCATCAAGGCGCTGCACGGCAAGGACGGCGTTCTGTCGGTCTCCGTCATCCACGGCTTCATGGCCGCCGACGTGCCGGAAATGGGCACGCGCATCCTCGTCGTCACCGACAATGACAAGGCCAGGGGCGACGCGCTGGCGGAACAACTCGGACGCGAGCTCTATTCCATGCGCGAAAAGACAGCGATGACGATGTTTGATGCCGCCGACGGCATCGACCGGGCGCTGGCCGTACGTGCCGGGAATCCCGGCAAGCCCGTGGTCATCGCCGACGTCTGGGACAATCCCGGCGGCGGCGTTCCCGGCGACGGCACCTTCGTGCTGCGCCAGATGCTGGCGCGCGGCCTCGACAAGCTTGGCGTGGCGACGATCTGGGATCCGATAGCGGTGACCTTCTGCCTGGCAGCCGGCGAGGGCGCTGTCATAGACCTGCGTTTCGGCGGCAAGGCCGGGCCTCAAGCGGGTGAGCCGATCGACGCGCGCGTCAAGGTGCTGAAGGCTGTCAGCGAAAGCTGGCAGAGTTTCGGGCCGAGCCGCGTGACATTGGGACCGTCAGCGGTGGTGCGCATCGAAGGCACCGAGGTCGACGTGATCCTCAACACCAATCGCACGCAGACTTTCGAGCCGGACATTTTCTCCAACATCGGCGTCGATCCGCTGGCCAAGGACATGCTGCTGATCAAGTCGACCAACCACTTTTATGCCGGCTTCGAACCGATCGGCGCCGAGATCATCTATGTCTCGGCGCCGAGTTCCTATCCGAGCAATCCTGCGGTGACCGATTACAGGAAGCTGACACGGCCGGTGTGGCCGAGGGTGAAGGATCCGTGGAAGGTGTGACGCTGCCGATCTCCCCCCTTGAGGGGGAGATGTCGCCAAAGGCGACAGAGGGGGTCGCCTCACGTGAAGCGCCAACCTTCATCCGCAGGAGGCCGCGTCCGGTCGGACCGACCCCCTCTGGCCGCTTCGCGGCCATCTCCCCCTCAAGGGGGGAGATTAGCTGGCGCTACACCAGCCCCCGCTTGACCATCATCGCATCTGCCGTAGGCATCTTGCCGCGAAACGCCGTGTAGAGCTCTTCGGGATCCTTCGAGCCGCCGGCGGCGTAGATGTTCTTCCTCAGCCGCTCGGCAAGCGCCGGGTTGAAGGGGTCTCCGGTCTCCTCGAAGGCGGCGAAGGCATCGGCGTCGAGCACCTCCGACCACATGTAGGAATAATAGCCGGCCGAGTAACCGTCGCCCGAGAAGACGTGGCCGAAATGCGGGGTGCGATGGCGCATCGCGATCGTGTCGGGCATGTCGAGCTTTTCCAATGTTTCGCCCTCGAAACGAAGCGGCTGTTCCGGCGCGTCGGGCCGTGCATGGTAGGCCATGTCGATCAAGGCGGAGGCGGTGAACTCGACAGTGGCGAAGCCGGCGCCGAAAGTGCGCGCGGCCAGCATCTTGTCGAGCAGCGCCTTGGGCATCGGCTTGCCGGTCTTGACATGAAGCGCGTGCTTTTCCAGCACCGCCGGCACCGTCAACCAGTGCTCGTAGAGCTGCGAGGGAAGTTCGACGAAGTCGCGGCTGACCGAGGTTCCGGAAACCGATGGCCAGGTGACGTCGGTCAGCATGCCATGCAGCGCATGGCCGAATTCGTGGAACAAGGTCTTCGCCTCGTCGACCGACAGCAGGGCCGGCTCGCCCGCCGGCGGCTTGGCGAAGTTCATGACGTTGTAGATCACCGGCTTCGCGCCGTGGCCGAGCTTATACCCGGACTTCAGCGCGCTCATCCAGGCGCCGGAGCGTTTCGAGGGTCGGGCGAAATAGTCGGCCAGGAACAGGCCGCGCTCGCTGCCGTCGGCGTTTTTCACCACGAAGACACGCGCGTCCGGGTGCCAGGCGGCAATACCCTTCTTCTCCTCGAACGTGATGCCGAACAGCCGCGTCGCCACGTCGAAGCAGGCGTCGATGACGCGATCGAGCTGCAGATAGGGTTTCAGCTCCGCCTCATCGAAAGCGAACTTTTCCGCGCGCAGCTTCTCCTGATAGAAGCGCCAGTCCCAGGCGGCGAATTTCTCGTTGCTGCCGGCTTCGGCCGCCAGCCGCTCCAGTTCTTTCTGGTCGGCGGCGGCCCTTTCCACCGCCTTTTCCCAGACCGGGTCGAGCAGCGCATGCACCGCCTTCGGTGTCTTGGCCATGGTGTCGTCGAGCTTGAGCGCGGCGAAGGAGGCATAGCCGAGCAGCTTCGCCTTCTCGGCCCGCAGCTTCAGCATGTCGCGCACCACGGTCGTGTTGTCGGACGCACCGCCGTTCTGGCCGCGCATGGTGAAGGCGCGAAAGACGATCTCGCGCAGGTCGCGGCGCTCGGAGAAGGTGGTGAACGGCTCGTAGATCGAGCGCGACAGTGTGACGGCGTAGCGGCCCTTCTGACCACGTATCTCGGCGGCCTCGGCCATCGAGCTTTTTACGAAGTTCGGCAGGCCGGCAAGGTCGGCCTCGTCGAGGAACAGCGCCCAGTCGCGCTCGTCGGCAAGCACGTTCTGACCGAAAGTCGTGCCGAGCGACGACAGCTCCTCGCTGATTTTCGCCAACCGCTTCTTGCCGTCGGCATCGAGCTTGGCGCCGGAACGGACGAAGCCTTTCCAGGTCTTCTCCAGGACGCGCAGCGTCTCGGGATCGAGCTTCAGGCTCTCGCGGCGTTGGTAGAGGTCGTCGATGCGGGCAAACAATTTTTCGTTCATCGAGATCGCCGAGAAGTGCCTCGACATCTTCGGCGAAATGTCGCGCTCCAGCGCCTGGATCGTCTCGTTGGTGTAGGCGCCGGCACGGCACCAGAAGATCGACGAGACGTGATCGAGCGCCTCGCCGCCCAGTTCCAGCGCGGCAAGCGTGTTGTCGATGGTCGGCGCATCCTTGTTGGTGGCGATCGCGTCGATCTCGGCCTCATGCGCCTTCAGCGCGGCGTCGAAGACAGGGGAGAAATCACCGTCGCCAATATGGGCAAAATCGGGCAGGCCGAGCGGTCCTCGCCACGCGGTCAACGGATGGGCGGCGAGATCGACGGCTTTCGGAGAGGGCATGGAGGGTCTTTCGCTGGCATCAGAAGGAGGGTGTCACCGATGTAGGGCGTGGCCCGCGGGCCCGCAATATGCCAGTTGGCCGATCCGCCTCAGTAGCCCTCGCAGTTTTCGGCGATCGCGGCTTGCGAGCTGGCGGTGATGCGGTTGTTGTTCACCGCGAAGGTTTCCTGCATCAGCATGTCATTGTCGGGGAAATCGTAGCAGGCGATCACGGTGGTGACCCCGCCCTCGCTCTTCTCGATGCGGTGCCGGATAGCAGCACCGGCAACCGCGCCTTTCCATTCGTCGAGCGAAGCGATGAATTCCTGCTTGCTCTGGACGACGCCGAGGTCGTCGAGCTTGATGCGGACGTCGTCGGCGAGCAGGTCTGACAGATCGGTGCGATCGGCGACCAGCAGCGCCGAATACCAGCGGCTGATGATGGCGCGGTCATCGGCGCGAGCGGCAACGATCGCTATCAGCAGCGCGGCCGCCGCGAAAACGACCGGCCGGACGCTCATCGCCTGCCGCGCCGTACCGGTCATTCCAGCACCGGGCGCTCGAAATCGCCGGTTTCCTTGTTCATCACCCAGAGCTCGCCGGTCGAAATGTCGAACCAGGCTCCGTGCAGCGACAGCCGCCCCTTGCCCTCGAGGATCGAGACGCAGGGAAAGGTCCTGAGGTTGGCGAGGGAATAGCGAATCGAGATGCGCTCGAGTGCCGTCTGGCGCTCCGTCGCCGTCATGAAGGTGCTGGCCGACACCGTCTCGGCGGCGGGCGCGATCAGGCTCATCCACTTGCCGATGAAGTCGCCGGGAGACAGCGGCGCGGCGTTGCTGTCGAGCGCGGCGCGGATACCGCCGCAGCGGCCGTGGCCCATGACGACGATGTTCTTGACCTTGAGACTCTGCACCGCGAATTCGAGCGCCGCCGAAGTCGAATGGAACTCGCCGTCCGGCTCGTAAGGCGGCACCAGGTTGCCGACATTGCGCAGCACGAAGAGCTCGCCGGGGCCGGCGTCGAAGATCGCCTCGGGCGCGGATCGCGAGTCACAACAGGCGACGATCATGGTCTCGGGCGCCTGGCCTTCGCGGGCGAGCTCGCGATAGCGGCCGCTCTCGGTG
>NZ_RZSJ01000799.1:0-2155 GCF_003998025.1 Mesorhizobium sp. M8A.F.Ca.ET.021.01.1.1 | reverse complement strand
TCACACCACCGACCCGGAAGAAACCGGCATCGACATCTATCTCGGTACCGGAGGCGCGCCGGAAGGCGTTCTGGCCGCGGCCGCGCTGCGCTGCACCGGCGGCCAGATGCAAGGCAGGCTGATCCTCGATACGCCGGAGAAGATCGCCCGTGCGGCAAAGATGGGCATTGCCGATCCGAAGCGGGTTTATCGGGCCGAGGACATGGCGCGCGGCGACGTGCTGTTCGCGGCCACCGGCGTCACCGACGGCAACATGCTGGCCGGCGTCAGGTTCGGCCGCACCTACATCACCACGCATACGATCGTGCTGCGCTCCTCGTCGCGCACCGTGCGGGAGATCAAGGCCCGGCACCAGGATCTGGATAAGTTCTAGACCTGCTTGCGGAGCCGGGTCGCAGTTGTTAGCCATTGGCGGCATCTGAACCTGGCCGCGCAAGGATTGACGATGAAGGCGTTTGACTGGCACGCGGATCCGATCCTGCGTGCCACTCCCATCACAAAATCCTATCGCAACACCCAGAACGCGCGCCGCTTTCTCACCCGTGAATGCGGCGTCACGTTCAGGTTCGATCGACCCTTCATGGCCTGGCTCAAGGACGGTCGGGAAAAGACGAGGGGAGATGCAGCCGACGACAGGCTGAAAAGCGGAAAGCGTAGTTGTTCTTGAATTCTTCTGCGACGCCTACTGCCGCGAACCGCTTGGCCTTGCCGGCCTTTGGCCCTAAAGCGCGTCGCGTTAACGCGACGCGCTTTCGGGTGTTGTTTGTGCATGTGGTTATCCCAAAACCGCTGCACACTTTTTGGCGACATGCATTATTCTGCGGCCAACCATGAGTTGGCAAAGCGCATGACAGGCGAAAGGCGCCTCTTCCTCGATGTCAGGCAGTCGGCTACCGGTCTCTCCTGGGAGCACCGGCTGACCGAACGGCAGGACATGATCGCGCTCGCCATCGCGCAAGGCCATGGCGTGCCGGACATCGTCGCGCGCGTTCTTGCCGGACGCGGCGTGACCGCTGATGAGACCGAGCGGTTTCTCGACCCGACGATCCGCGACCTGTTGCCGAACCCGGCCTCATTGACCGACATGGACAAGGCCGCCATCCGCATCGCCGCCGCCGTCGTGGCCCGGGAAAAAATAGCGATCTTCGGTGACTACGACGTCGATGGCGCGGCCTCGTCGGCCTTGCTGAAGCGGTTTCTCGCGCATTTCTCGGTGCCGTCGGAAATCTATATCCCGGATCGTATTTTCGAAGGCTACGGTCCCAATCCCGATGCCATGCGCGAACTGGTCTCGCGCGGCGCGACGCTGATCGTCACCGTCGATTGCGGCACCAACAGCGCCGCTTCCGTCGAGGCAGCCAAGGAGGCGGGCGCCGATGTCGTGGTGCTGGACCACCACCAGGTTGGCGGCGCGCTACCGGCGGCGCATGCCGTCGTCAATCCCAATCGCGACGACGACCTTTCCGGGCAGGGCCATCTCTGTGCCGCCGGCGTGGTCTTTCTCGCTCTGGTGCAGACTGCGAAGGTGCTGCGCGCGATGACCGACGCCGCGCCGCCGGACCTGCTTTCCCTGCTCGATCTCGTGGCGCTTGCGACCGTCTGCGACGTGGTGCCGCTCACCGGCGTCAATCGCGCCTTCGTCGTCAAGGGCCTGCAAATGGCGCGGCAGCAGAAGAATGAAGGGATGGCTGCCCTTGCGCGGGTGTCGCGCATCGCCGATGCGTCGCTCGGCAGCCGGCTGCTTGCAACGGACGATCCGGTCGAGGCGCAGACCATCGCCGAGACGCTCGACCGGCTGAACCAGGAGCGGCAGCTGATGGAGCAGGAGATGCTTGCCGCCGCGCGCGCCGAGGCCGATGCCGAGCTGGCGGGCGGCAGCGGCCCGGCGATCGTCGTCACCGCCAGCAACAACTGGCATCCCGGCATTGTCGGCCTGCTGGCCTCGCGATTGAAGGATCATGCGCGGCGGCCGGCTTTCGCCATCGCCTTCAACGCTGTGGGCATCGGTACCGGTTCGGGCCGTTCGGTGTCGGGTTTCGATCTTGGCCGGCTGGTACGCGAGGCGGCCATTGCCGGGCTCATCGTCAAGGGCGGCGGCCATGGCATGGCCGCCGGCATCACCGTCGAGCGCGCAAGGCTGGGCGAACTCAGGGCC
>NZ_RZSJ01000798.1:0-2157 GCF_003998025.1 Mesorhizobium sp. M8A.F.Ca.ET.021.01.1.1 | reverse complement strand
TCTCTATGGCGTGCTGTTCTCGGGCCATCCGGACCTGCGCCGCCTGCTGACCGATTACGGGTTCGAAGGCCATCCGCTGCGCAAGGACTTCCCGCTGACCGGTTTCGTCGAAGTGCGCTACGACGACGAAGCCAAGCGCGTCATCTACGAGCCGGTCGAGCTCAAGCAGGAATTCCGCAATTTTGATTTTCTTTCCCCTTGGGAAGGCACCGATTACGTGCTGCCCGGGGACGAAAAAGCCAAGACGAATTGAGGCGCCAGAATGGCTGAAACCTCCGTCCGCAATTTCAACATCAACTTTGGACCTCAACACCCTGCGGCGCATGGTGTATTGAGGTTGGTCCTTGAGCTCGACGGCGAAGTCGTCGATCGCGTCGATCCGCATATCGGCCTGCTGCATCGCGGCACGGAGAAGCTGATCGAGGCCAAGACCTATCTGCAGGCGGTGCCTTATCTCGACCGGCTCGACTATTGCGCGCCGATGAACCAGGAACATGCCTTCGCGCTTGCCGCCGAGCGCCTGCTCGGCATCGAGGTGCCGAGGCGCGGCCAACTGATCCGCGTGCTCTATTGCGAGATCGGCCGCATCATGTCGCACATCCTCAATGTGACGACGCAGGCGATGGACGTCGGTGCGCTGACGCCGCCGCTGTGGGGCTTCGTCGAGCGCGAAAAGCTGATGGTGTTCTATGAGCGGGCTTCAGGTTCGCGCATGCATGCGGCCTACTTCCGGCCTGGCGGCGTCCACCAGGACCTGCCGCGGCAGCTGGTCGAGGACATCGGCAAATGGATCGACCCGTTCCTGAAATCGCTCGACGATCTCGACAAGCTGCTCACCGGCAACCGCATCTTCAAGCAGCGCAATGTCGATATCGGCATCGTTTCGCTGGCCGATGCCTGGGCCTGGGGCTTTTCGGGCGTGATGGTGCGCGGCTCGGGCTCGCCGTGGGATCTGCGCAAGTCGCAGCCCTATGAATGCTATTCCGAGATGGATTTCGACATCCCGGTCGGCAAGAATGGCGACTGCTTCGACCGTTATCTCGTGCGTATGGAAGAAATGCGCCAGTCGGCGCGGATCATGCGCCAGTGCGTCGATCTTCTGCTCGGCAAGGAAAGCACCGGTCCGGTGTCGAACCTCGACGGCAAGGTGGTGCCGCCCAAGCGCCAGGCGATGAAGCGTTCGATGGAAGCGCTGATCCACCACTTCAAGCTCTACACCGAGGGCTATCGCGTGCCGGCCGGCGAGGTCTATGCGGCCGTCGAGGCGCCGAAGGGCGAGTTCGGCGTCTATCTCGTCTCCGACGGCACCAACAAGCCGTACCGCTGCAAGCTGCGCGCCCCCGGTTTCGCGCATCTGCAAGCCATGGATTTCCTGTGCCGCGGCCACATGCTGGCCGACGTCACCGCCGTTCTTGGCTCCCTCGACATCGTGTTTGGTGAGGTCGATCGCTAAATGTCAGTCCGCCGTCTCGCAGAAGCCAGCGTCCAGCCAGCGTCCTTCGCCTTCAACAAGGCGAATGCGGCGGCGGCCAAGCAGTGGATCAAGAAATATCCGAAGGGGCGCGAACAGTCGGCGATCATCCCGCTTCTGATGATAGCGCAGGAGCAGGAAGGCTGGGTCACCAAGGCGGCGATCGAGACGATTTCGGACATGCTCGGCATGCCGCGCATCCGCGGGCTCGAGGTCGCGACCTTCTACACGCAGTACCAGTTGAATCCCGTCGGCACCCGCGCGCACATCCAGGTTTGCGGCACCACGCCCTGCATGCTGCGCGGTTCGGAAGCGCTGATGGATGTGTGCCGCTCGAAAATCCATCACGACCAGTTCCACACCAACGACAAGGGCACCTTGTCGTGGGAGGAGGTCGAGTGCCTCGGCGCCTGCGTCAACGCGCCGATGGTCATGGTGTTCAAGGATACGTTCGAGGATCTGACGCCGGAACGGCTGGCCGAAATCATCGACCTCTATGATGCCGGCAAGGGCGCCTCGGTGGCGCCGGGGCCGCAGAACGGCCGCACCGGCTCGGAGCCGGCCTCCGGTTTGACGACGCTGAAGAGCGAAAAGGCGATCCTCAAATCGACCCGCGACCGCGAAGCCCGGGAAGCAGCCAAGGCCGCCAAGGCAGCGCCCGGCGCGATCATCGCGGCGGCCGGGCC
>NZ_RZSJ01000797.1:0-2161 GCF_003998025.1 Mesorhizobium sp. M8A.F.Ca.ET.021.01.1.1 | reverse complement strand
GTGGTGAAGAACAGCGAAGGGGAGAGCCGCATGTTCGTCAATGCGCGGCGGCAGCGGCCGCGATCAGCGCGTCGCCTGTATACTGCCGGTCACCGATGCCCCAGCCGCCGTCGGGCGCGTTGACGATGTTGATCCAGGTGTTTTCCGGCCTGTGCCCCGGTACGCAGAGTTCGCCGACAATTCGGGCGGCGGCAGTGATAAAGGTCTCGCGGGCTTCGACGGAGCCAAGGCCGATATTGGGCAATTTCAATTCGACCATGACGACTGGCCGGTTGGCACCGCCGGCGTAAATGTTGCGCGCCGGCAGGACATGGACGGTGCCGCCGACGATCGCGGTGAAGAATGAATTGCCGGCGGCGCCGGAGGCTTCGATGAGGGCAGCGCTCAGGCGTGGCAGGATTTCGCGCTCTCCCGCCGGGGTCAGGACGCCTTCCGGCGCTGTCACGGTGATCGGCATTTGATTTTCTCCTCGGGTGTACGGCCTCACCGGGAGGTCATCTTCCGGCTTGCCAAGTTTCGTATCAATTGATATGTTATAAGGGAAAGGCGAGTCAACAGGTTTCGTATCGATCACTATGGAAAATTCGGACAAGCAACGCGGCGGCCGGCCGCGCGCATTCGACCCCGACCGGGCGCTCGATGCCGCGATGCATCTTTTCTGGGAGCATGGCTATGAGGCGACGTCGCTGGCCATGCTGCGCGAAGCGATGGGGCTGACGCCGCCACAGATCTACAACGCCTTCACCGACAAGGAGACTTTGTTCCGCAAGGCGTTGATGCGCTACCACGAGACCGAGATAGGCTTCGCCCTGGAAGCGCTGAGCGCGCCGGTGTCGACGGGGGAGGCGATGCGGCGCTTGTTGCTGGGCGCCGCGGAGGCCTATTCCAGGCCCGGCAAGCCGGGAGGGTGTCTTTTCGTCAGTGGCGCGCTGGCGGCTTCACCGCAGGCACAAGCCATTGCGGATGAACTCAGGACCTACCGCAAGGAAAGCGAAGCGGCGATCGCGGCGCGGCTTGCCAAAGGCAAGGCAAAAGGCGATTTGCCCCAAAACCTCTCTGTCGAAGACTTCGCCAGATATATTGCTGGTGTCATGAATGGCATGTCGATCCAGGCGCGGGACGGTGCGTCGGCCGAAGAGTTGCGCGTTTTGGCCCAAACCGCTCTTGCGGCCTTGCCGGCCTAAGGGCAAAACCAGAGCGCGTCATCAAGGATTGAAGCCCATGCTGGATCTCTTCCCCGAGGCCGAGAAGCCGGTCGAAATCATCCCGGCGAAGAAGCTTTCAGCCCGCGCGGCCGCGCTCTATGTCGCGCCATCGGATCATTTCCAGACGCGTTCGGTGGACGAATTGCGGCTGGGTTTCGACGGCATATCGGGCGATTTCCATGCCGGGCCGACGCGGCGCTCGGGCGGACGCGAGCCGTGGTACCCGCGCGGCACCGAGATGCGCAATGAAAGGCAATTGTCCATCGTGGCGGCGGACGAATTGGCCATTGTCGCCGAACGGATGGGGCTCGCCGAAATCAAGCCCGAGTGGATCGGTGCCAATCTGGTGATCGAAGACGTGCCGCATCTGTCGATGCTGCCGGCCGGCACGCTGTTGTTCTTCAAGGGCGGCGTGACCCTCAAGGTGGACGCCCAGAACGGACCATGCCGTATCGCCGGACGATCGATCGCCGAGAACGTCGGAATGGCCGATGTCGAAGCCGGTGCGCTATTGTTTCCCAAGGCGGCGAAGCGGTTGCGCGGCGTGGTCGCCTGGGTTGAAAAGCCCGGCATCGTCAGCACCGGCGAAGAGATTTCGGTGCGCGTGCCGGAGCAGTGGCTCTACCAGGCATAGCTACGCCGCCCGGGAGGCGGCGCAGCAAATACCAGATGTCAGCCCTTGCGGTTCTTGTTGGCGCCTTGCGCCATGACGGAGACGTGGTCCCACTTGTCCCAGGTGGCGAGGCGGTTGGCGTATTCCTGGCGGATCATCGGCAGGCCGCCATCGCCGAAGAATATCCGCAGCGGCGGCTCGGCCGAATCGACGATGGCCAGCATCGCCGGCCCTGTCGCCTCGGGGTCGCCGGCAACCGAGTTGGCGCGGCGCTCGGCCATCTTGGCGCGGGCAGGCGCATAGGCCTCGATCGGCTTGGAGACCTTGGCCGATGCTCCCGACC
>NZ_RZSJ01000796.1:0-2165 GCF_003998025.1 Mesorhizobium sp. M8A.F.Ca.ET.021.01.1.1 | reverse complement strand
CGGATGCCGGCATCGAGCAGGGCCGCCTCGTATTCGGGCCGCGACGATTCGAAATGAAGATCGAGCCACCCGGCCTCGCTCGCTTCGTGACCGGTGGACGTTTGATTCCCAGCAGACAAATGATCACCCTCCATGGCGCGGCAGGGATAGAAGCGCCGTGTCCCGCCATTCAGCCCAAGAACGCGGTCTTGAGCAAGGTCACTGCCCGCTCGACCCGCCGGGAAGATCGGCAACGGCTGGCACCGCGAGCAATTTGGCCGTGAGGAACTGAGGGCGCGAGGATCGCGCTCCTCAGATCGTGAGCCTCGGTCGGCTATTTGGTCTGCAACAAATCCCAAGTGCTGTCGGAAGTCGTGCAGTCAGTCGTATAAGGCGCTTTGTTTGTATCCACCCAAGCGAGGCATTGCCCTCGGGAACTGCTTCTGATTTTGAGGTTGGTTTCCTTTTTATCTATCTTCTTCTCGAGGCAGACCAACTGTTTTTTGACACTCTTCTCCTTCGCACATTCGCCATCAGCATGAGCTGATGACACAATAGAAATAGCGAAGGCGAACGACAATCCGATAGCTGCGGTAACTCCGAGTGATTTTCCCATTTTCCCTCTCCCATTTCGCCATATTTATCTGGCGCAAACAAAAATTAGACAAAACTAAATAAATGTATAGATGTTCACGTATTTTTGATGCGCTGGACCGTCTTGGACAAGGCCGAAGCGAAGTCGTCCGATGACTCGCACCTTCATCCGGAATGATTTCCATGAAACGGTGAACCGTTCTAGATTTGCGCCTGGCGCGACACACCAGGGGAGCATCGAGATGAGCAAAGCCAGTTCAACGCCGGCCGGGCAACCCCGACCGCCCAGCCCGAGACAACTCGCCGAGATCGCCAGCTACCACGCCCATATCTATTACGGCGACGCCGACCAGCGCCAATACGCCGAATGGCTGCGCCAGCGCATCGCCGAACGCTTCCGCGTGCGCCTGGGCAGTTGGCGCGACGAGCCCGTCGGCCCGCATGAGCAAGCCATGTACCAGGTCTCCTTCGCCACCGAAATCTTCGCCACGCTGGTGCCCTGGCTGATGCTGAACCATGGCGGCCTCAGCATCCTCATCCACCCCAACACCACCAACCCCAAGCGCGACCACCTGGTCGACCCGCTCTGGATCGGAAAGGCATTGGGCGTGCATGGCGAGGTGCTGGGGGAAGAGGATGAGGCGGAAGAGGCGCTGGAGGTGAACACGGAGCCGACGCTGGAGGCGTGAGAGGGCGTCCAGACCCGCGATGAGGGGCTCTCGCGGCGATTTGATGATCCCATGGGGAATGACAAGATGAACAACCAACCTTTGGCCGCCGAAACCTTGCCCTATCTGTCGGCCGCCCTGCTCGACCGCCTGTCGATCTCGACAGTCGACATGGTTGACGAGATCGAACGCCAGATATCAGGCCAGAGGCGGGGCGAAGTCTGGTGCGCGCCGAAGGCGGTCGTGCTGCCGGGCGACGACCGCTACATCATGGCGACGCTCGGCGTTGCGTCGACGCCGCCCGTGCTGGCCACGAAATCGCTGGTCGTCAATCCGCGCAACGCCGGGCGCGGACTGCCCACGCTGAATTCCCTGATCACGCTGCTCGACGCCGAAACCGGCCTGCCGCTTGCCCTGGTCGACGGCAATTGGGTGACCGAGAAACGCACCGCCGCCTTGAGCGCCGTCGCCGCCAGGCAAATGGCCAGAAGCGACGCGTCATCCCTGGCCTTCATCGGCTGCGGGGTGCAGGCCCGCGGCCACCTCGAAGCCTTCGCCGACCTCTTCCCCTTGCGCGAAATCCGCGCCTTCGGCCGCGGCACCGCCAACCGCGACGCGCTGTGCCAGATGGCGCGGTCGCGAGGGCTGCAAGCAATCCCCTGCGACACGGCAAGGGCCGCGATTGAAGGCGCCGACATGGTGGTGACGACGGTGACCCTGGTGCCCAAACCCGAACCGTTCCTCGACGCCAACTGGCTGAAGCCGGGAAGCTTCACCGTGATGACCGACCAGGCCCTGCCCTGGCTGCCCGAAACGATGCGCCGCTTTGATCGCATTGTCGTGGATGATCTGGAGCAGGAGAAGAACATGGCCAAGCCGATGGTTGATCCCGGCTTGGTTGTGGGTGACCTGACGGGGTTGGTT
>NZ_RZSJ01000795.1:0-2170 GCF_003998025.1 Mesorhizobium sp. M8A.F.Ca.ET.021.01.1.1 | reverse complement strand
GAAAGACAGGTCATAGCCGCCGATCTCGATCGGTATCAGCTTGTTGATATGGAACTGGTGGATCGGATCGACCTTGTCAGCTGCCACGTTCAAACCCCGTCAATGCCGCGTACGGCCAAAATTACCTTGCCGCATGGAAGCGGCTATTTCCAAATGCCGCCTGAAGGGCGGTCATTTGCCGTCGTCCCGGTCACGGCGCGGCTTCGCGCCTTGTCCGAATTCCGCCACAACGCCAGCCGAACGCATGACATTGAGCACGCCGGCGCCAAAACCAAGCAGCAGGAAAACGATCAGACCCCACGGCGATGTCCCCGCCATACGGTCGATGATCCAGCCGATGCCGGCGCCCACGACCACCCCGGCGATAAACTCGCTGGATAGTTTGATCGCCTGACCGTATCCGGTCACTGGTTTCGCGTCGTCTTTCCCCTCGAGCCGGTTCGGCAGCCTTGTCGCAAGCGATGCTCCAAGTTCACGCCGACGTCGCTCAAGATCGTCGTCGCGGATTTCGGCGTCATGCTCTTTGCCGCGGCCGGTTTCTCCGGTTCCGTCTGGCCCTTTTTTCTCGGCCATCGCAACCCCCCTGCCCGGGCAGACCGTCACCGTCCGTCCGCTTCTAAAGTCGCCGGCAACATAGTTAGAGGGTTTGCGCCCGTCAAGCCACGGAGGGAAGTTCCGCGCTGTGTATTTTAAATAGTAAAATCAAAGGATTAGAAAGGTGCGACATCGTGCCCGCGGCGATCGGAGGGATGCGTTGCGCGAATCCCCCGGGCAATGGCTCTCCGATCGACCGTGCGACCGCCCGAAAAGAGAGGCGCCCGGCGGTCGGCTCAGCTCCAGCCGCCACCATAGGTCCGGTAAAAGATATGCAGGCCGATCTTGGTCATCTTCTGCATCGTGCGCGCCCAGCCGGGATGGACATAGTTGGCGTAGTAATGTGTTGACGATCCCACCTCCGGAATGAAGATCTTGCCAGCGGTGACGGCCATGCCGATGTCTTGCGCGGTCTTGTAGGCGACGGGGTTGTCGATGCGCTTCTTTCTGCCGTCGCAAGCGAATGAAAACTGACAGCGGTTGAACCAGCTGTCGTTCTGGTAGACGACGCCGCAGATCGAATTGGGATAGGCGGGATTGCGGACCCGGTTGAGGATAACCTGGGCGACGGCGGCCTGACCGCGCACGGTTTCGCCGCGTGCCTCGAAATAGATGCCGTTGGCCAGGCATTTCTGCTCCGGCTTGGAGAAGACGCTGGCCGGAAGCGGATTCTGGATCCAGGCATGGTCGCCCTTGGCCATCGGCGGAATGAAGCGGCCGCTGTTGGACTGCTCGTCCTGAAGCAGGGCTTCAAAGGGTGAAGCCTTGGCGTAGTCCGGCTCGGATTGTGCGTAGGCGGTCGCCAGCACATCGGGGTGGTCGTTGTTGACGAGGGCGGCGAGCATGGCCGGCACGCCGGGATCCGGCTTCTTGTCTTCACGCGCGTGGAATGCGGCGGCGATCAGGATTTCCTTGCCTTTGATCTGAGGCTTGGCGAAGGCCATTTTCAGGTCGCTGTCCATGCTCGGCCGCATCAGCGAAGAGGTCCGCTGGAAGATCGAGCCTGCATTGAAGTTCTTCGGCGGCGCTACCGGAGAGACCTGGACGATGCGGCCCTTCTTGTCGGCGCGCACGACACGATCCTCGTCGGGCGACCCGCTGACCTTGCCGCCCTTGCCGCGGAACGAGACGGAGCCGATGCCGGGAAGGCGAACGCCGGAACCCGAGATCGAGCCGGTGACGTCGGAATCGACGAACGGCATCTCGGCGGCGTGGACCGAGCCGGCGACGGATTTCTCGACATAGGAGTTCCAGCGGGCGGTCGGCGCTTCGAGGCCGGATACAAGGCTTGTCATGTCCTGGTAGGCGGCGACGGTCGGAAAGCCGATCCAGATGCCGAGGCCGATGATGAACGGAGACACAAGGCCGCGTTTCTTCTCACCGGCGGCGGCGGCCAGCCGCGTCAAGACACGTCGATGCACGGAACTCTCTCCAGGAACGCTACTGACCCCACTGGAGAGCAAAATGATGCATTAACCTTGATGGGACGTTAACGGGATCGGTCGGGTTTTCTCAGCCGGCTGGAGGTCGTGGCTTCGAAGTCCGGCGGTTTTGCGGCGGGAGCGCTCCGGCCCGC
>NZ_RZSJ01000794.1:0-2171 GCF_003998025.1 Mesorhizobium sp. M8A.F.Ca.ET.021.01.1.1 | reverse complement strand
CTGTTTGCCTACCTCAAAACAACGGGCTGGCTGGCTTTCTATCCGGGAACGTTCGCCGCGCGGCTTGATCTTTGGCAGATGATCTCGCCCCACATTGCGGAGCAGCCGGTTCTCGGCCATGGCGCCAATACGATGAGAAACGCGGTCGGGGTCGTGGTGAATCCCACATATTACGCGCAGGCGGATCTTCCGAGCGCGCACAATATCGTATTCGATTTGTGGTACGAGTTGGGAGCGCTGGGCATCATTGTGTACGGGGTGCTCCTGGGCACGATCATAAGAATGATCGGCCGTTTGAGCGGCCCCTGCCATTTCATAGCCAGCAGCTATCTGATCATAGCTGTTGTCGAACTGTCGGTCGACCATCGGATCTGGTTGTCATGGGTGCTGGGCACTTTGGTCTTCACAGCGGGCATCTGCATATTGCAGTGCCGTTCCGTGGCCCGGCCGGGAACGGATGACCGGATCACAAGACGCGCGGCGACCTTCTCAAAATAGCGGCGCGAAGCGCACGACCGCCTATGCCGGCGAGGTGTCGCCTCTGGTATCCGGCGCCTTATTCGGCCGCGGCCTGCGCCGAGTTCGAGCCGATATAGTTGCGGATCGTTTCGATGATCCGGTTCTGGTCAGCCTCGCTGAGATAGGGGTGCATCGGCAGGCACAGGATGCGTTTCGGCAGGTCCTCC
Source organism: Mesorhizobium sp. M8A.F.Ca.ET.021.01.1.1 (assembly GCF_003998025.1). NCBI lineage: Bacteria > Pseudomonadati > Pseudomonadota > Alphaproteobacteria > Hyphomicrobiales > Phyllobacteriaceae > Mesorhizobium > Mesorhizobium sp. M8A.F.Ca.ET.021.01.1.1. The sequence goes on along the minus strand of NZ_RZSJ01000794.1, from coordinate 1,485 downwards.
GAAACCGCGAGACCGGTCGGCGTGCGCGGGTAGTCGCGATAGGCGATCTGCTCATGCAGCGGCTTGACATAGTAGATGACGGACGGGATGCCCTTTTCGCTCAGATGCCCCTTAAGGCCATCGCGTTTCGGCGTCTCGATCGCGTATTGCGCCCACGCCGAGCGGCTGCCATCCAGGTTGCGGGCGGCGGTGACGATGTCGCCGAGGCCTTCCGCGTAACGCTGGGCGACCACTTGCCGCGCCACCATTTCTTCCTCGAGGATGGCGAGCTTCTCGATCAGGATCGCCGCCTGAAGCGTATCGAGCCGTGAATTGATGCCGACGCGGACGTTGTCGTACTGCGTCTCGCCCTTGCCGTGGAAGGCGAAGGAACGCAGCGCGTCGGCCAGAGCGTCGTCATTGGTGAACATCGCGCCGCCGTCGCCATAGCAGCCGAGCGGCTTGGCCGGATAGAAGCTGGTCGAGCCGACATGGCCGAACCCGCCGCACATCCTGCCTTCGAGCGAGCCACCCATGGACTGGGCGGCATCCTCGATCACCAATAGGCCTTCGCGATTGGCGATGGCCATGATCGCCTCATAGTCGGCGGCAAGACCGAACAGGTCGACGGGGATGATCGCCTTCGGCTTCAGTCGGCCTTCCTTCTTGATGGCCGCGATCGCCGCCTCGAGGCTGGCGATGTCGATGTTGTAGGTCTTCGGATCGACATCGACGAAAACCGGCTCGGCCTTGGCCAGCGCCACCACTTCCGCCGTGGCGGCGAAGGTAAAGCTCGGCACGAACACCGCGTCACCTGGGCCGATGCCGGCGGCGAACAGCGGCAAAAGCAATGCGTCGGTGCCGTTGGCGCAGGCAACCACATGCTTGACGCCGACATAGGCGGCGAGCTTCTTCTCGAATTCGGCGACCTGGGGGCCTAGGATGTAGCGGCCATCTTCGACGACGTGGTCGACCGCGGCTTTCAGCCGGTCGCGGATTCGTTCGCGCTGCGCGCCAAGATCGATGAACTGCATGTCGGCCTCAATACCTGCCACTAACCGGCCCGCTGGTACCAGACTTGGCGCGGCTGAAAAAGCCGGCTGCGGGCCGGGCATATGGCGCAAGTGTCGCAGCCCGTTACCGTGTTTTGCCGGCGCATTGGCCTAAAAAGCCGGGAATCCGGCCTTGGCGGCGCAATTCAGGCCATGTCTATCGCGGTTTTCCGGCGCATGGAAACATAAAGTGATCGCGCTGGAGGGCCGATCAGCCGATCTCGTGCCGCCATGGGGAATTGGCGCCGGCCCGTGATACCGTCACCGCCGCCGCCTTGGCGCCGAGCGCCAATGCTTTGCCGATAGCGTCTTGCGACAGGCTGGAAATCGCCGCCTTCGTCAGCAGGCCTTGCTCATGCAGGGAGGCAAGGATGCCGGCATTGAACGTGTCTCCGGCGCCGACGGTGTCCACCACCTTCACTGTCTCCGGCATGACGGTGACACGGTGCTGCTT
>NZ_RZSJ01000793.1:0-2171 GCF_003998025.1 Mesorhizobium sp. M8A.F.Ca.ET.021.01.1.1 | reverse complement strand
ACGAAAGTGACGCCGGATGCCTTGATCGCCTGCAGGTCGACCGGGGACAGCAGAAAGGGTTTTGCCGGATCGCGCGTGGCTTCGAAACTGTTGGCCGCGATGTCGCTGACAGAACCGATGGGAGTGCCCTTGGCCGAGCCCACATGGCCGGCCGGATCCGCCAACTCGCAGACGTCACGGACGGTAGGCGCCGCGCTCGAGGTGATGTCGAAGACGGTGCCGTCACGCACGGTGACCACCATGGGATGGGAGACATCGCCGCTCCTGGCGCGCCCGACAAACAGGCCTTCGGAGGGCAGATGTGTCGGATTGGTCATGAGTTGGGTTCCTCGAATGGATCGAAAATTCTGGCCGGATCGGCGCGGCACTTTCACCGGATTCCACTCAAAGGTCTATCCCGTCCGGGGGCAAATTCGAGCTGCCATAACCGGTTCTTCATTGAAGCCGTCCCTTCAGAAATGTGAAATCCGCGTCGGGTTTTATTGCCGACGGCAACTGTACCTCAAATGCGAGATCGCCGTTCACAGCAGCGCAGTACTCTGAATCCGCTTGACAGTTTCACAAATATGAAAAATCCTTAGTCAATTTCAAAATCCTGGGACGGGCAGGTCGATGTCGACCCTAGTTGCAGCACATGTGCCAGAGACCCGGGCTTCATCGGGCTTCCGGTTCGCCATGTTGCTGCCCGGCGCGCTGGTCACTTTCCTGCTGATCCTGTTTGCGCTTGGCCTGGTGCTTTTCCTCGCCTTCCGCGGCAATGACGGGTCGCTGCTTGGCGCCGGCTTCAGCCTGGCCAACTTCATCACCGTGGTTTCCGATCCGCTGTACTGGATGGTCACGCTGCGCTCGCTGATCATCGCCGCGCTGGTCACGCTGGCCACGGTCGTCACCGCCTACCCCGTCGCTTACTATCTTGCCTTTCACGCCGGCCGGCGGCGCGGCCTGCTGCTGTTCCTGGTCACGCTGCCGTTCTGGACCAGCTATCTCCTGCGTGTCTTCGCCTGGAAGATCGTGCTGGCCTACAATGGGGTGTTGAATTCGGCGCTGATCGAAAGTGGCATCTGGTCCGAGCCGACACTGACCTTCCTCAACACGCCCGCCGCTGTCGTCGTCACGCTCGCGCACGCCTATGCGCCGTTCGCCATCCTGCCGATCTATGTGGCGCTGGACACGATCCCGAAATCGTTGATCGAGGCCGCTTCCGATCTGGGCGCGAGGCCGTTCACTTCCTTCCGTCGGGTCGTGTTGCCCAATTCGATGCCGGGCGTGCTGGCCGCCGCGCTTGTCGTCTTCGTGCCGACGGTCGGCGACTATGTCACGCCGGCCATGGTGGGCGGTCCGGCCAGCACCATGATCGGCTCGCTGATCCAGTCGCAGTTTGGCAAGGCCAATGACTGGCCGTTCGGCGCAGCCCTTTCGGTCTGCGTCATGCTGGTCATCCTGCTCGTGGTACTGGTCGCGCGCGGCGCGGACCGCCGGTTTGGCAGCCGCACATGAAAACAGGGCGCGCCAGCATGAAACGGGATGGCCGCTGGCTCGGCCTCTATGTGCTTGCCTATCTGATCTTCCTTTATCTGCCGGTCCTGCTGATCCCGCTGTTTTCCTTCAACGATTCCATCCAGGCCGCGTTTCCGCTGCAGGGCTTCACGCTGCAATGGTATGCCACGCTCTACGGCAATCCGGCACTGTCGGGTGCGCTCGTCAACAGTCTCGTCATCGGCGCCATCGCGGCCTCGGGCGCCACGCTGTGCGGCATCACCGTGTCCTATATGGATCTCTATGGCCGCTCTCCTTTGGCCGCCACCATCAGCGCCATCGCACGGCTTCCGATCCTCATCCCCGGCGTCATCGTCGGCATATCGTTGCTGATCCTTGTCAACCTGATCGGCCTCGGGCCATCGCGCATCGCCATCGTTCTCGGCCATATCCTGGTCGCGTTGCCGACCACCGTGGTCATCATGCGCAGCCGGTTCGCCGCCATCCCCAGGACCGTTCGCGAGGCAGCCCTCGACCTTGGCGCTTCCGACTGGACGACGTTCCGGCGCGTCATGCTGCCGCTCAGCCTGCCGGCCGTGCTGTCGGCCTTCATGCTTGCTTTCCTGATCTCCTTCGACGAATTCATCGTCGTCTTCTTCCTGGCCGGCACCGAGCCGACATTGCCGCTCTACATC
>NZ_RZSJ01000792.1:0-2181 GCF_003998025.1 Mesorhizobium sp. M8A.F.Ca.ET.021.01.1.1 | reverse complement strand
CGCCGTCACCGGCGTGTCGGGCGGCGGCAAGTCGACCTTCCTGATCGAGACGCTGTTCAAGGCGGCCTCGCGCCGCATCATGGGTTCGCGCGAGCATCCGGCCGAACACGACCGCATCGAGGGGCTGGAATTCCTCGACAAGGTCATCGACATCGACCAGTCGCCCATCGGGCGGACGCCGCGTTCGAACCCCGCTACCTATACCGGCGCCTTCACGCCGATCCGCGACTGGTTCGCCGGCCTGCCGGAAGCCAAGGCGCGCGGCTACCAGCCGGGACGTTTCTCGTTCAACGTCAAGGGCGGCCGCTGCGAGGCCTGCCAGGGCGACGGCGTCATCAAGATCGAGATGCACTTCTGGCCCGACGTCTACGTCACCTGCGATGTCTGCCACGGCAAGCGCTACAATAGGGAGACGCTCGACGTCCTGTTCAAGGGCAAGTCGATCGCCGACGTGCTCGACATGACCGTCGAGGAAGGCGTCGATTTCTTCGCCGCGGTGCCTGGCGTGCGCGACAAGCTCGACACGCTGAAGCAGGTCGGCCTCGGCTACATCCATATCGGCCAGCAGGCGACGACGCTGTCGGGCGGCGAGGCGCAACGCATCAAGCTGGCCAAGGAACTGTCGCGCAAGGCGACGGGCAAGACGCTCTACATCCTCGACGAGCCGACCACTGGCCTGCATTTCCACGACGTCGCCAAGCTGTTGGAAGTGCTGCACGAATTGGTCGACCAGGGCAACACGGTGGTGGTCATCGAGCACAATCTCGAAGTGATCAAGACCGCCGACTGGGTGCTCGACCTCGGTCCCGAAGGCGGTGATGGCGGCGGCGAGCTGGTCGCGTCTGGAACGCCGGAAGCAATCGTGCGGGAGAAGCGCAGCTACACCGGCCAGTTCCTCAAGGAGCTTCTGGAACGGCGCCCGGGGGGCAAGCGCGAAGCGGCGGAGTGATGGGTAGGGATGATCGCATCACGGTCCAGAGCAGCTTTGGCGTGAGGCTTGCCCGCCCAGAAGATCTCGCCGCGATCGTCGCGCTGACTCAAGCGGCCTATGCCCCCTACAACGCGATACTCGACGCGCCACCGATCCCGGTTACCGAGGACTACGCACCGCGCGTCGCCCAGGGCGAGGTCTGGCTGCTGGAGAGGGACGCCACGCTTGCCGGGCTAATCACGCTGGAGCGCCATCCCGACCACGTCATGATCTTCTCCGTCGCGGTCGCCCCCGGCTCCCAAGGCAAGGGATTTGGCATCGCGTTACTCAATCACGCGGATGAACAGGCAAGTCTGTGGGGCCTGCCGGAGGTGCGGCTCTACACCAACGCCAAGATGGAACGGAACATCGCGCTCTATCTCGCCTATGGTTTTCACGAAACGGGTCGCCGACCCAATCCCTATCGGCCAGGGTGGGTACTGGTCGACATGGCCAAACCCGTCGACAGGCCCACCGCGGCTTGATCGCTTTTGAAATCTGGGAGGACGACGATGAGCAAATCGGGAACAATCCGCGCCGGCATGGGCGGCTGGACCTTCGAGCCTTGGGACACGTCCTTCTATCCGGACAAGTTGTCGAAGGCCAAGCAACTGAACTACGCCAGCCGGCAAGTGCCGAGCATCGAGGTCAACGGCACCTATTATTCGAGCTTCAAGGAGCCGACCTTCGTCAAATGGGCCAACGAGGCGCCAGACGGTTTCGTCTATTCGCTGAAAGGCAACCGCTTCGTCACCAATCGGCGTGTGCTGGGCGAAGCCGGCGAGTCGATGATGCGTTTCCTCGGTTCCGGCGTGGCCGCGCTCGGCGACAAGCTCGGCCCGATCCTGTGGCAGTTCGCGCCGACCAAGAAATTCGACCCTGACGATTTCGAGGCGTTTCTGAAACTGCTGCCGGAAAAGCAGGACGGCGTCGCGCTGCGCCACGCGCTCGAAGTGCGCAACGACAGCTTCATCGTGCCGGAGTTCGCCGCACTCGCGCGCAAATACAAGGCGGCGATCGTCTATGCCGACCATGCCAAATATCCTGACATCGCCGATATCACCGGCGATTTCGTCTATGCGCGGTTGCAGACCGGCAGCGACGACAATCCCGACTGCTACACGCCAAAAGGCCTCGATGAATGGGCGGCGCGCGCAAAAATCTGGGCGGAAGGCAAGCAGCCGGCCGATCTGCGGCGCGCCGGCCCCGCC
>NZ_RZSJ01000791.1:0-2183 GCF_003998025.1 Mesorhizobium sp. M8A.F.Ca.ET.021.01.1.1 | reverse complement strand
ACGCCGACCATATCCCGGCAGGTTTTCGCAAGCTGCGCGAGATGCGGTTCGGCGAAGACGGCTACGCCGAATGGATCAGGGATTTTCAGGGATAGAGATCGATGTTTACCGGGATTGTCACCAATATCGGCACCGTGGCCGCCGTCAAGCCGCTGCGGGAAGGGGTGGGACTGCGCATCGACTCCGCCTATGATCCCAAGACCATCGCCATTGGCGCCTCGATTTCCTGCGGTGGCGTCTGCCTGACGGTCACTGCCTTGCCCGACAGCGGGTCGAACGCGCGCTGGTTCGAGGTCGAGGCCTGGGAGGAGGCGCTCAGGCTGACGACGGCGGCGGGTTGGAAATCGGGCACCAGGATCAATCTGGAGCGGGCGCTGAAGATCGGCGACGAGCTCGGCGGCCACATCGTTTCCGGCCATGTCGACGGTACCGCCGAGATCGTCGAGCGCAAGGATGAGGGCGACGCGGTGCGCTTCACGCTGGAAGCGCCGCGCGATCTGGCGAAATTCATCGCGCCGAAAGGCTCCGTTGCGCTCGACGGCACCTCGCTCACCGTCAACAGGGTCGAGGGAACCCGTTTCGACGTGCTGTTGATCCACCACTCGCTGACCGTCACCACCTGGGGCGAGCGCAAGGCCGGCGACCGCGTCAATCTCGAGATCGACACCATGGCGCGGTACGCGGCGCGCCTGGCGGAGGCCGCGAAAGAGGGGCTTTGACCGGCAAATCTACGACGAGCTTGGGATCTCGTCAGTTCGAAGACTTACAAGGACCTGCTGTATGGTGATGTGCATCAGCGGATCCGGGCTTTCCTCAGCATATCGCGGCACGACGACTTGTATTTCGCGCAAGATGTCTGCCTGAAATACGCACGGCACGACGATCCAGACGTGCGAAACATTTCCATCACTGGGTTGGGTCATGTCGCGCATCCATGGCGCTATCGACATAGGTTCCGTCCGGGAACTGGTAAGCGATCTTCGGCACGCCGGGCGCGACCACGGTTCCATCGAAGATATGTTTAGCGACATCATGATCTTGGTCGCGCAGCAGGGACGGCGAGCGGCCCTGATGTTCCACGCCTGCGCGTGAGATAAATCTTGAAATTTACGGCCATTGGCCGTACATTGTCGCCAGGAGACGAAGATGACTTCACCCGCTTTGAATACACCTCGCAGCCGCGTCCGTAGCGAGCGTTTGGAAGCGCGCCTCACGGCCGATCAGAAAAATCTTATCGAGCACGCAGCCGCACTTCAGGGCCGGACGGTGACGGATTTTGTGCTGACCAGCATCCAGGAAGCAGCCCGCCGAGCGATCGAGGAGCATCAGCGCCTCGATCTTTCCGTCCGCGATAGTCGCGCCTTCGTGGATGCTTTGATCAATCCGCAACCCGTGAATGATCGTCTGCGTGAGACGGTGCGCCACTATCGTCAAGCCACCGGTACCTAAAGGTGAGCAGTTCGGCCGAGGGGGCTCTTCGGGTCGAAGTGCTTGATCTGCAGCACGACAGGACATCTTTCGAGAGCGGCATAGAGGCGCTCGATCGGTATTTCAGGGTGCAGGCCGGGCAGGATGCGCGCAAGAACGTCGCGGCACCCTTTGTTCTTGTTTTGCCGGACGGGTCCGTGGCCGGGTATTACACGCTGTCCGCAACCGCCGTAGCCATCGGCGAATGGCCTGCCCAAACCGTTCGCAAGCTTCCCCGCTATCCGCTCATTCCGGCCACGTTGCTAGGACGCCTCGCTGTCGACAGGCGGCATCGGGGGCAGGGCTACGGCCGATATCTCCTGGCTGACGCTCTGTCCCGTTGCATCAGGAGCGAGATTGCTTCGTTCGCGATTGTCGTCGATGCCAAGGACGAAAGTGCACGCGGTTTTTATCAACGCGAGAGTTTTCTGCCATTCCCGGATCAGCCGATGAAGTTCTTCCGGCCAATGACCGACATCGCAGAGCTGTTCAAATGAGGAAGTGACTGTGATGGAAAGCGGGAACTCCAAAGAGCAAGAGCGGCTCACGCGGGAAGCATTGGCCGATGTGAATGCCGGCCGTGTGGTGGATCACGAAGCCGTTCGTGCCTGGGCTGAAAGCCTTGGTACGGACTGCCCGGTCTCGACACCTTGCCCAAAGAGGCGATAGGCCTGACCCACCTCCCAGCAATCTTCCGCTTGCGATCAATCCGGCTT
>NZ_RZSJ01000790.1:0-2189 GCF_003998025.1 Mesorhizobium sp. M8A.F.Ca.ET.021.01.1.1 | reverse complement strand
CTTCGATGACCTGGCCCCAGACCGTGTACTGGCGGTTGAGGAACGCGGCATCGTCGAAGCAGATGAAGAACTGCGAATTGGCCGAGTTCGGGTTCTGCGAACGGGCCATCGAGCAGGTGCCGCGACCGTGGTTCGCGTTGGAAAACTCTGCCTTCAGGTCAGGCTTTTCCGAGCCGCCCATGCCCGCGCGGGAAGGCGCGAACGAGGGCTTGCTCGAGTTGCCGAACTTGACGTCGCCGGTCTGCGCCATGAAGCCTTCGATGACGCGGTGGAAGACGACGCCATCATAGGCGCCTTCGCGCGCCAGTTCCTTGATGCGGGCGACATGGCCGGGGGCCAAATCGGGAAACAGTTCGATGACGACCTCGCCCTTGGTCGTTTCCATGATGAGCGCGTTCTCGCGGTCCTTGATCTCAGCCATGTCAGATATCCTTTTGTAAAATGGAACTATTTGTCGGCGGCAATGCGCACTTTGATCATCCGGTCGGGATCGGCAACCGTGCCATTGTCCGCCTCGTCGCCCTTCTTGATCTTGTCCACCAGCTCCATGCCGCTGACGACATTGCCGACGATGGTATATTGGCCATCGAGCGGCGGTGCCGGTGCGAACATGATGAAGAACTGCGAATTGGCGGAGTTCGGATCCTGCGAGCGGGCCATGCCGACCACGCCACGCTTGTAGTGCTCGGTCTGGGAGAATTCGGCCGGCAGGTCGGGCAGGTCCGAGCCACCGGTGCCGACGGCCTGGGCATTGAATCCTTTCTCCATGTTGCCGAACTTGACGTCGCCGGTCTGCGCCATGAAGCCGTCGATGACGCGATGGAAAGCCACATTGTCATAGGCATGATCGCGCACCAGCTTCTTGATCTGCGCTACATGCTTGGGTGCCAGATCGGGGCGCAACGCTATGGTGACGTCGCCCCCCTTCAGCGTGATGATCATGGTGTTTTCCGGGTCTGCAGCATAGGCGGAAACGGACGCGGTCAAGAGACCGGCGAGCACAACAAGGAATGAGGCGAGCCTTTTGAGCTGCATGAGGATTTTCTCCGAGCTTATTTCGCGAATTTTGCGGTGAGCGCACCGGCCACGGCCGCCGGCACGAAGGGACGGATGTCGCCGCCCATCGAGGCTATCTGGCGCACAAGTGTGGCGGTAATGGTTCGCACCGACGGGCTGGCCGGCAGGAAAACTGTCTGCAACTCCGGCGCCATGGTTTCGTTCATGCCCGCCATCTGCATTTCGTAGTCGAGGTCGGTGCCATCGCGCAGACCGCGGATCATGATCGAGGCGCCTTCCCTTCTGGCGGCATCGATCACCAGCCCATCGAAAGCGACCACTTTGATGCGGGCGCCATCGCGGCCGAATTCGGCTTTCGTGGCGGCTTCAATCAACCGCACCCGCTCCTCGAAGGAGAACAGCGGCTTCTTGCCCGGATGAATTCCAATCGCCGCATAGACAGTGTCGGCAACCGCCAGTGACGCTTTCAGCACATCGAGATGGCCGTTGGTCAGCGGGTCGAAGGAGCCGGCGTAAAGGGCGATGCGTTCGGTCATGCCGGAGCTTCTAGCGAGCCTCTCTCACAAAGGCAAATCCGATCGGCAGGCGGCCCGTGAACCTTTTCCGGCACATGAACGACAGATGAATACGCTGATCACGAAGCCTTCACGCAGCGTTCACTAGGTTGCACCCTTAATAAGATGAAACCAAAGCCCCATATATCCGTTGTAAGGCGCAGGAGAACACGCACATGCTGATCTACATGCTCGCCACCGCAATGACCGCCGCCATGCTGATCGCCACAGTATTCGGGCTGCATCAGGAGGCGCAGCGCATCCGCGTCAAGGCAACCACCAAACGCTTCGAAGGCTTCGGCCTGCGCAAGCCGTATCGCCACTACTAAGCTACTGTCGACTTGCTGCCGCGCCGGCCACCAGGCCGGCGTTGCTATGTTAACCAACGACTATTCGCTGTTATCCGGACTGCCGTCAGGCGTCGAACCGGGCTCCGCGCCACCCTCGACCTCTTCCGCTTCCTCGTCCGCTTGTGGCTCCGAAATCCGTTCGACCGAAACCACCTTTTCACCTTCAGCCGTGTTGAAGATGGTCACGCCCTTGGTGGCGCGGCTAGCGAAACGGATGCCATTGACGGGCACACGAATGACGGTGCCGCCGTCCGACACCAGCATGATC
>NZ_RZSJ01000078.1:0-15866 GCF_003998025.1 Mesorhizobium sp. M8A.F.Ca.ET.021.01.1.1 | reverse complement strand
GTCCATGTTGATGTCGGCGCAGGCGCGCATCTCGATGCCGCGAAACAGCGGCGCCAGCGAGAAATACGCCTTCGAGATGTTGCCGCAGCCGATGACGCCAATACCCAGTTTCTTTGCCATGGTGGTTGTTCCTAGTAGCTCTTGACGGTTGCGATCGAGCGGCGGGCGAAGCGCTCGATGTCGTTGGGATTGTCCTGTTCCATGACAAAGTATTTCGCCGCGCTCTTGGCCCGCAACACCTTGATCAGGTCCGCCCAGTCGATCGTGCCGTGGCCGACATCCGACCAGCCATCCTCATCCAGCCCCTCACCCGGCTTCGCCATGTCCTTGACATGCACGGCGACGATGCGCTTGCCGTGCTTTTCGATCCAGGGCAGCGGGTCGGCGCCGCCGCGCACCACCCAGGCAACGTCCATTTCCCAGCCAATGTCGGGGGCGGAGGACAGGATATGATCCTGCGGCAGCGAGCCGTCGGCGAGCGCCTTGAACTCGAAATCATGGTTGTGCCAGGCAAAACCATAGCCGGCCTTCGAGGCCACCTCGCCGACCTTGGCCAGGCGCTCGCCGAAGCCGCGCCAGCCGGCGGTATCGGATGGCCTGTCCTCCGCCATCAGATAGGGGCAGATCAAGAGCTTGACGCCGAGCGTTTCGGCGATCCGGCGCACGCCGTCGAAATCCTTCTCCAGCGCATCGATGGAAAAATGCCCGGTCGGCATGGCAAGGCCGTTCTTGTCGAGTTCGGCGCGGAAGGCCTTGGGATCGTCATAGACGCCGCCGAAGCCTTCGACCTCGGCGTAACCGAGCTTGCCGAGCATTTCGAGCACATCGGTCCAAGGCAAGAAATTGCGGGCGCTATAAAGTTGGAATGACCAGTTCATCGTCTCTGTCCGTTCTGCTTGGGGATTGTCTTTGGGAGGATGGTCTTCTTGGGAGCTACATGCGGTTGCCGGATGGGGTATCGAACAGCGAGGCGCGAGCGGGATCAAAGCCGATCCGGATCGGATCGCCGTTGCGCAGCGTCTTTTCCGCCTCGACCCGGAAGGAGAAATTGCGCCCGCCGAGTTTCGTCCACACCAGCGTATCGGAGCCCATCGGCTCGACGATTTCCACGGCGGCATCGGTGGCAAAGGGCATGGAGTTCGCGGCCTCGCCAAAGGCAACGTGCTCCGGCCGGATCCCGAACACGCAAGGCCCGCTCTTGGTGCCGGCGCCGTCGAAGCCGTAGCGATCGAGCGGTATGGTCAAATCCCCGGTCTTGAACACCGCCGTCGTGCCAGCCTCCAGCTGCCCCTCGACGAAATTCATCGCCGGCGAGCCGAGGAACCCTGCAACGAACCGGTTGACCGGACGGTTGTAGATGGTCTGCGGCGCGTCGAGCTGCTGGATGACACCGCCCTTCATCACCGCGATGCGATCGGCCAGCGTCATCGCCTCGATCTGGTCGTGGGTGACGTAGATCATCGTGTTCTGCAGCTTGCGGTGCAGAAGCTTGATCTCGACGCGCAACTCCGAACGCAGCTTGGCATCGAGATTGGACAGCGGTTCGTCGAACAGGAAGACATCGACATCGCGCACCAGCGCCCGCCCGATCGCCACGCGCTGGCGCTGGCCGCCCGAGAGTGCCGCCGGCTTGCGCTGCAAAAGCGGCTCGATCTGCAGGATCTCGGCGGCACGCGCGATGCGCTTGGCGATTTCGTCCTTGGCGATGCCGGCGACACGCAGCCCGAAGGACAGGTTCTTCTCCACCGTCATCTGCGGATAGAGCGCATAGGACTGGAAAACCATGCCGATGCCGCGGTCCTTGGGCTCTTCCCAGGTGACGTTCTTGCCCTTGATGAAGATGCGGCCTTCCGAAATGTCGAGCAGGCCGGCAATGCAGTTGAGCAAGGTCGACTTGCCGCAGCCGGAAGGTCCGAGCAGCACGATGAACTCGCCTTCGGCGACATCGAGGTTGAGCGTCTGCAGCACCGAGACCGCGCCGAAGTTCAGCGACAAGTCCTGGATCGAAACGCTGGTGCCGTTCGCCGCCATCGCCATCACCCTTTCACCGCGCCGGCGGCAATGCCGCGCACGAACAATTTGCCGGAAATGAAATAGACGACCAGCGGCACCAGGCCGGTCAGGATGGTGGCGGCCATGTTGACGTTGTATTCCTTCACGCCCTGCACCGAGTTGACGATGTTGTTGAGCTGCACCGTCATCGGATAGGTGTCGGGACGGGTGTAGACGACGCCGAACAGGAAGTCGTTCCAGATGCCGGTTACCTGCAGGATGATGGCGACGACGAAGATCGGCAGCGACATCGGCAGCATGATGCGCAGGTAGATGCCCCAGAAGCCGGCGCCGTCGACGCGCGCCGCCCGGAACAGCTCCTCCGGCATCGAGGTGAAATAATTGCGGAACAGAAGCGTCAGGATCGGCATGCCGAAAATGGAATGCACGATCACCAGGCCTGTAAGGCTGCCATAGAGGCCGATCTCGCGCAGGATGATGACGATCGGATAGATCATCACCTGATAGGGAATGAAGGCGCCGACGATCAGGATGACGAAGAATGTGTCGGCGCCCTTGAAGCGCCAGTTGGCCAGCGCGTAGCCGTTCACCGAGGCGATGGCGATCGACAGGATCACCGAGGGAACGGTGATGCGCACCGAGTTCCAGAAACCGCGCGAAAGCCCGTCGCAATTGAGGCCGGTGCAGGCCTGCGACCACGCCTTGACCCAGGGCTCGAAGGTGATCTCGAGCGGCGGCGAGAAGATGTTGCCGAGGCGGATTTCCGGCATGCCCTTGAGCGAGGTGACGACCATCACATAGAGCGGCAGGAGGTAGTAGAGCGCCACGACGATGAGCGTACCGTAGAGGAAAATGTTGCGGCGCGAGAACACGTGTCGCGGCTTCGGTCCGCTCGGTCCGGAGACGCCGGCTTGCGGGTTTGACGACGTGGCGGACAAGGAGACGGCATGGTCAGACACGCTTGCGGCCTCCGAATTCGAGATAGGCCCACGGCACGATGACGATCATCACCGACAGCAGCATCATGGTCGAGGCGGCAAAGCCCTGGCCGAGATTCTGGGCGAAGAACATGTAGTCGTAGACATATTTTGCCGGCACTTCGGAGGCGATGCCGGGACCGCCGCTGGTCTGCGCAACGACGAGGTCGTAGACCTTGACGATGCCGGACGCGATGATCACCAGCGTGGTGATGAAAACCGGCCGCATCATCGGGATGATGATGAAGAGATAGGTCTTCCACATGGGTATCCCGTCCACCCGTGCGGCCTTCCAGATATCCTCGTCGATGCCGCGCAGGCCCGCCAGCATCAGGCACATGATCAGTCCCGTGCCTTGCCAAAGCGCGGCGATCGATATGCCGTAGATGACGATGCTGGAATTGTAGAGCGGATTGAAGTCGAAGCTGGTCCAGCCCAGGCTTCGCACCACTCCCTGGACGCCGAAATCCGGATTGAGCAGCCACTGCCAGACAAGGCCGGTGACGATGAAAGACAGTGCGAAGGGGTAGAGGAAGATGGTGCGGAACGTGTCCTCGAAACGGATCTTCTGGTCGAGCAGGGCTGCCAGCAGAAACCCGATCACCAGCGAGAACACCAGTGAGATCACGCCGTAGATCAAGAGATTCTCGATCGAGATCAGCCAGCGCGGCGTCGCCCACAGCCGGTAATACTGGTCGAGCCCGACGAAATTCAGCCGCGGCAGGAGCTTCGAATTGGTGAAGGAATAAAGCACCGTCCACGCCGTGCCGCCGACGAACACCACCCCGGCGGTGAGCACCATCGGGATCGAGGCGATTTTCGCGTTGAGATTGCGGAAAAGCCGGTTGGGGCGTTCGCTGTTGCTCATCTCGGCAGCCTCGCTGGGACAATAAGAGCCTCACGCTCCCGACCCTCGATGGACAAGGGCCGGGAGCTGGCGGGGGCGCCTGAGATCAATCGGCGGAAGCGATGATGTCGGCGAAGCGCTTCTGCGCCTCTTCGAGGGTCATGTCGGGCTTGGCGAATAACTCCGAGAACAGGTCCTCCTTCTGCTTCTGGCTGTCCTGCGAGAGCAGTTGGTCCGTCCACGGGATGACCGCGCCCTTGGCCAGGATGGCGAGGCCCTTCTTCATGCAGTCATTGGCCGCGGCGAGGTCGACGTCGCCGCGCACCGGCAGCGAACCCTTCTTGAGGTTGAAGGCGACCTGGGTCTTGGGATCGAGCAGGGTTTCGGCCAGTACTTCCTGCGCCTTGGCCTTGTCGGCATCCTTGAGCAGCGGGAAATAGAAGGCGTCGCCGCCCGTGGCGATGACCTCGTTCAGGCCAAGGCCGGGAAGACAGGTATAGTCCTTGCCGGCGGTCTTGCCGGCGACCTGGAACTCGCCTTGCGCCCAGTCGCCCATGATCTGGCCGCCGGCCTTGCCGGTGATGACCATGTTGGTGGCCTGGTTCCAGTCCTGCACATTGGTGTTCTTGGCCATCTTGCGCGCATCGTCGGCCGCCTTGAAGACCTTGGCGACTTCGGGACCGGCTGCGAACTTGGCGTCCTTGTCCTTGTAGACCTTGAGGAAGGTGTCGGTTCCGCCGACCGCGGCAAGCAGCACGTCGAAGGCGCCCGATGCCTGCCAGGCCTGCCCACCGACCGCGAGCGGCACGATGCCTGCCTTCTCCAGCGCCGGGGCCGCGGCCACATATTCATTCCAGTTCTTCGGCACCGGCACGCCGGCCTTCTCGAAGGCCGCGTTCGACAGCCACAGCCATTGCCAGGAATGGATGTTGACCGGCACGCAATAGATCTTGCCGCCGATCGTGCAACTGTCGAGCAGGCTCTTGGGCCGCACCACTTCCGTCCATTTGCCCTTGGTGGCGACATCGGTGAGGTCGCGCATCAGGCCGGCCTGCACCAGTTCTTCCGCCTGCCGGCCATGATTGAATTGGGTGGCTCCCATCGGATCGCCGCCCGTGATGCGGCTGATCATGATCGGCCGCGCCGTACCGCCGGACCCGGCGATGGCACCGTCGACCCAGTGATTGCCTGTGGCGTCGAATGCCTTGGCGAGTTCGGCGACCGCCGCCGCCTCGCCACCGGAGGTCCACCAATGGGTGACTTCCAGATCGGTCGCGGCCGCCGGCCCGGCAACGTTGAGCGCAACTGTCGCGGCAAAGGCAGCGGTCAGGAATTTGTATCGCATTTCGGCTTCCTCCCAGAAATCTGAAACGTTACAGATTTTCGATACGGCAATTGCGCCGATGGTGCAACCCCGGTCGTGCCGGTGACCTTACATTTTTTCGAAGCGCGAATAAATTCCTGGAGCTCACGGGCGTGCTGCACCGCAACACGTAGCGATTGCAGTGCAAAACGGTCAATTTGCCTGTAAAACTCGGCAAAGTCGCCGCCAGGACAGCCTTCACCTTGGATTCCCGGAGGAATCTGCCCGCCAGACATCCGTGACCATATTGGCGCACGACAAGCCGAGATTGGCAATCTGTAACGTTTCAGTATATTGCAACCACACAAGGCCTGAAATCACGCCGGATTGCGGATTGCGGCGATTGCCGACCCGGCCTGCGGCTGCTATGCGCCTGACGGGCGGGAAGAATGGACAAACAGCGGACGAAAAAAACCGAAGAGGCGTCGGCGCAAAAGCGGCCGACGCTGAAGACGCTTGCCTTCATGACCGGGCTCGGCGTCACCACCGTATCGCGCGCCCTGAAGGATGCCCCGGAGATCGGCGCCGAGACCAGGCGCCGCGTCCAGCTCGTCGCCAAGCAGATCGGCTACCGGCCCAACCGCGCCGGCGTGCGCCTCAGGACCGGCAAGACCAATGTCATCAGCCTCGTGCTCAACACCGAGCAGGAGATCATGAGCTTCGTCTCCGACATCATCTATGGCGTCACCGAAGTCATCGCCGACACGCCCTACCACCTGATCGTCACACCCTATTCGCGCTCGCAGGATCCGCTGGATCCGGTGCGCTATCTCGTGGAGACCGGTTCGGCCGACGGTGTCATCATCTCGCGCACGCAGCCGAACGATCCCCGCGCCCGCTACATGCTGGAGCGCGGCATTCCCTTTGCCACGCATGGCCGCACCGATATGGGGCTGGTTCATCCCTACCATGATTTCGACAACTACGCCTTCGCTGCCGAGGCCGTGCGCCATCTCGCCGGCATGGGCCGCCGCCGGCTCGCTTTGGTGACGCCGCCGGCCGGTTTGAGCTACTACCGCCATACGGTCGACGGCTTTGCCGACGCGCTGAGCGAAGTCGGCGCCAGCGAGGTGCCGTTCAACACCATCTCGATCGACCATTCGATCGAACAGATCAGGATGAGGACCGCGCAGCTGATGCGGCGCGATATCAGACCGGACGGCATTATCAGCAGCGCCGCCGCCGCGACGCTCGCCATCGTCGCCGGTATAGAGGATGCCGGCTTCAAGCTCGGCCGCGACGTCGACGTGGTGTCGAAGCAGTCGTCGGATCTGCTGCATCTGTTCCGGCATGAATTGCTGGTCGTCAACGAAGATTTCCGGCTGGCCGGCTCCGAGCTTGCGCGCTCGGTGCTCGGCTGGATCGGCGGCACCGCGCCCGGCTCGCTGCAGAGCCTGAGCGAGCCGAAGGGCGTTGTGGCCTATCGGCGCTCAGGCGACTAACGCGCCGCGCCGCTGCCCCAAGGGCCGTGGAACGCACCCTGCTCGCCGATGCGCTCGAAACCATGCGCACCGAAGAAGTCGCGCTGCGCCTGGATCAGGTTCGAGGTGCCGCGGCCCTGGCGATAGCTGTCGAAATAGGCAAGCGCCGAAGACAGCGCCGGCACCGGCGTCCCGGCTTCGGAAGCCCTCGCCACGATGCGCCGCAGCGACGGATGCGCCTCCTGCATCAAGCTGATGAAAGCCGGCGCCATCAGCAGGTTGGTCGAAGCGCCGCCACTGCTGAAGGCCTCGGCCATTGTGTCGAGCATTTGCGAGCGGATGATGCAGCCGGCGCGCCAGATCTTGGCGATGGTCGGCATCGGCAGGTTCCAGTTGAACTCCTTCGAGGCGCCGGCCATCACGGCAAAGCCCTGCGCGTAAGCAGCAATCTTGCCGGCGAACAGCGCCAGTTCGAGGTCTTTCAGCAGCGTATCCTTGTCGCCAGAAATTTTCGTCACGCCGATATTGCCATAGGCCTTTTCGGCTGCCTGCCGTTCGTCCTTGATCGACGACAGCACGCGCGCCGCCACCGCCGCCTCGATCGCGGTCGCCGGAATGCCGAGCTGCTGCGCCTCGATGACGGACCATTTGCCGGTGCCCTTCTGGCCGGCGCGATCGAGGATGATGTCGACCACCGGCTTGCCGGTCTTCGGATCGTCGGCGGCGAGCACCTTGGCGGTGATCTCGATCAGGTAGGAATTGAGCCGGCCCTTGTTCCAGTTGGAAAATACCGTGCCGATCTCCTTCGGCCCCATGCCCAGGCCATCGCGCAGGATACCGTAGATCTCGGCAATCATCTGCATGTCGGCATATTCAATGCCGTTGTGGATGGTCTTGACGAAATGCCCGGCGCCGTCCGTACCGAGCCAGGCGGCACACGGCTCGTCCTTGAACTTGGCGGAGATGGCGGTCAGCACCTTCTCGACACGCTTCCAGGAGTCTTCGGTGCCGCCGACCATGATCGACGGCCCATGGCGCGCGCCTTCCTCGCCGCCCGAGACGCCCATGCCGATAAAGGTCAAACCCGAGCCGGAGAGCTCGGAGAAGCGCCGCATCGTGTCGCGGAAATTGGCATTGCCGGCATCGATGACGATGTCGTTGGCCGACAGCACGCCGCGCAGCGCTTCGATCTGCTCGTCCACCGGCTTGCCGGCCAGCACCATGATGATGATCGGGCGGGGTGGCCGGATCGCCGCGGCAAGCTCTTCCAGGCTGTAACAGGGGACGACCATGTCCCTGAGCGCACCGGCATTCTCGACGAAGGCGTCCGTGCGTGCTTTGGTGCGGTTGAAGACGGCGATGCGGTGTCCGTGTTCGGCGATGTTCAGCGCCAGGTTGGAGCCCATCGTGCCAAGGCCGATCAGGCCGATTTCGGCTTTTTCCATCGTTTCTTCCCTGCTTTCGGATCGCTTTGTTGAGGCCGTGTTTTGCGGGCGATGATTGACGAGCGTTTCGGGCCGCGTCAACCGCCTCGCCGAATTGTGTTACAGCCGTACGCAGACGTTTCCCGTTCGACAATGGTATCACATCCGTGAGTTACGGCCTGATGTCGATCGGCGCCTCGATCTTCACCACGTCGAAGTCCGAGACCAATATGTCTATGCGCACCGTCCAGCGGCCGGGAACCGGGATGACGAGGTTGCCGACACGCCAGCTGCCGTCGCCTGGCTTGGTTGCCGCGCGCTTCAGCGGCTCGATGCCGGAGTCGCGCTTCGACAGCACCAGCGTCACTTCCTTGGCATCGAGCGGTCCGAAATCCCCGGTCATGATGATCATCGAGACGGAAACCGGCCCGGCATGGCCAGGCGTGATGCTGAGATCGGCCATCGCCTGCAGCGCGTGGATGTGGACCGAAACCGGTTGCGCCGCCGCGATCGCCAACGCCCGTGGCGGCGGTGTGAAGCGCCAGCCCGCGGCGACACCGAAGATCGCCAACACGATCAGCACTTCGACGCCGACCGAGCGGGTGAGCCTGCGTTGCACCTCGGTCGCGCCCGCCTCGGCCGAAGCGGTGAGCTTCCAGCGATTGACGGCGGCCAGCGTGAACAGGAAGACCAGCAGCGCGAGCTTGACCAGCAGCAGCCGGCCATAGGCAGTGTCGACCAGCGCCGAGGGCGTCCGCACCTGGATCACGGCCAACACGATGCCCGCCGCGGCAAGCAAGGCGACCACGGGCAGGATGGCCCATGAGAAGCGACGCAGGAATTCGACGGCGCCGGCCGCTTGACGCTTCAGCGCGAGACCGAGCGGCACCAGAGCGCCCGCCCAGAACGCGATACCGGCGCCATGCACGAAAACCAGCGGCCGTGTCAGCCATTGCGGCTCGGCCGCACTTGCGTGGCCGCTTGCGGCAAGTGCCGCGCCCACACCCGCCAGCCCGGCAAGGGCAAGCGGCCTGGCCGCCGCGCGCGGTGCGGCCAGCGACAGCAGGCCAAGCCCCAGCGCGATGAGGGCGATCAGCACCGTCCAGCCGAAGCTGGTGCCGAGACCGGTGCGCCAGACGACCGGCTGCGCCAGATGGGAGAGCGGCGCGCCGAGCGCATCGAGGCCTTGCAAGCCCAGCGACAGCGGCGCCGCCACCAGTCCGCACAGGATCGTCCCGGCAACAAAGCGCTGACCGGCACGGCCATCCCCGGCCAGCCAGGCAAGGGCGAAAGCGCCGCCAATGCCGAAGAAAAGACCTGCATAGAGAAGGACCTTGCCGATCCAGATCGCCGACCGCAGCGGCCAGCCGATCGCTTCGGAGACGGCCGGCGGCTCGCTTGGCGCACCTATGGAAAACAAGAGCGAGCCGCCGACCGGATGGCCGTCGGCGGAAATGACACGCCAGCTCAGCACATGCGTGCCCGATTTGAGCGCCCGCGGATTGTCGATCTCGACCGTCTGCTCGCTGAGGCGGAAGGATGTCAGCGCAACCGGCGTGCCGTCGGGCCTCACCAGCGTCAGCACCAGCGGCGAGACCGGCTCGCTGAAGGTCAGCGAGAACCGCGCCGGCGCCTGTGCCAGCACGGCGCCGTCGGCCGGGTCGGTCTTGATCAGCGCCGCATGGGCAAGGGCCTGGCTTGTCGAGGCCATGACGATGAACGCGATGACCATCGCGAAAAGCCCACAGGGCCAGCCGAATCGCTTGCTGGTCGTTGCGGGCCTTTGAAGTGGGGATCTCTCGTTCATGCTGTCGCCATGGAATTGGCGGCGCACCTTGCCGACAGGCGCGCCGCCAGAAAATCATTTCTTCGGCGTGAGCTTGATGCCGGGCGCCGGGTTCTCAAGCGCGTCCTCATCCTGTCCGGCCGCCGGAACCTCTATCCAGCGGGCGGCGGCATCGCCGCATTCCTGCACCACCGGGAAGTAGAGTTTCTGGCCGGCGGGCAAATCCGCCGTCAGCGTCGCCCGGAAGACGAACTCGTCGTAGAATTCATCCGGCAGATTGCCGCCGCTCCAGTCGATTTCCTTCACCCCGTCGGCCACCGCCTGGCCGTAGAGCTGGTACGACTTCTCGTACTTGCCCTTCTTGGTCTGCAGCGTCCAGCCAGGCTTGGGCATCGGCTTGACCGCGATCACCCCTTCCGGAATCTGCACGCGTACGGCGGTCGTCGCCTTGCCGTCGCAACCATGCGGCCGCGCAGCACTGCCTTGTAGGTCGAGCCGACCGCCGCCTCCTGGGTCTCGAGCGTGATGTGCGGGAAGGCGGCATTTGTCCCCAGCACGAGAAACGCGCCGGCCGCCAAAAGATATCTGATCATGATGGTCCCTCTAGAATCCTGATCGGTACGACGGTCGGTTCAATCATTGTCTTCTTGAGGCGCCGCGCTGCCCATGGCTTGCACGGCGAATTTGATCGTCACCGTCCCGGCCTTTTCGAAGGTCAGCGTGGCGGCGAACATCTCGCCTTGCTTGGGTGGCTGCTTCAAATCCATGAACATCACATGATAGCTGCCGGGACCCAAAACGACCTTGCCGCCGGCCGGAATTTCGAGACCACCGGTGACCGGCCGCATAGTCATCACGCCGTCCTTGACGCCCATCTCGTGCAGTTCGGCCTTTTCCGAGATGTCGGAGGTAATCGACAGCAACCGGTCCGGCGTGCTGCCATTGTTGGTGATGGTGAAATAGCCGCCGGCCACCTTGGCGCCGGTCGGCGTGGCACGCGACCACGGATGCCCGATCTCGAGATCACCGAGTTTGAATTCATGCGCCAGGACAGTCTGGACGCCGCCGAGCATGATCACGAAAGCCAGGGCGGCAACGCCGAAACGTTCCTGGACGCGAGACAGAATGCGGCTGAACAAAGTGCCCGCCGCTATACGGAAAGAATGGGACATGGTTGCTCCATGACGTGATGATCGCGCCGTCGCCGGTCGCGAATGGTTTTGATCTTGGATGAGTACGCTCGCGAAAGGTACCGCAAGCAAGCAGGCTCAACCCGCCAGCGGCGGCGCGCGCGGGTTCGACGGGGAGCGTTCGCGGGCGAAGTCGAGATGCGTGGCCGCCGGGAAGACAAAGGCGACGGTCTCGAAGGAAAAGGACGCAAGTGCAAGCCCGGCATCGGGCGGCGGCGCATAGGCCGGCGAAAACATGCTGCAGCCAAGTGTGCAGCAGGCCGGCAGGTGGGACGGATGCTGGTCGCCGCCGGGAAGCTGGGAGGCGCCGTCGTGGGTACAGATGACGTTGCCGAAGGCGTCGAGCTGCGCGGCACTCGACACGGTGCTGAAGGCGAACGCACCAAGTGTCGACTGGAGCAACAGCAAATAGGCCGCGACAAGCGCGACCGGAATGCTCCACCGTCTCCCCGGGCCGATCAAGCCATCTGCCTCTTCAAACAATCGATGACGATACCTAGCACGGCCGAGACAGGTCGAAAATCGCCAATTCGCTGCTGCGGCAACGCGGCAGGATCAGCTCTTTTGGGGTTGCCGGCTTTCCGGGATCGAGGTCAGCAATGTCTGGCGTGCCGACTTCAGATGCTTGCGGCAGGCTGCATCGACCTTGCCGAGGTCGCGCGACTTGAGTGCCTCGATATAGAATAGATGCTCGCCGATCGCGACTTCGTTGCGCTCGCGTTCCTGCGCCTTGTTCCACTGGTAATGGTAATGGAAGATCATGGCGATGACGTCGTAGAAATCAACGATGAAGCGGTTGTGCGATGCGCGATGGATGAGCCGGTGGAAGCGCTCGTCCAGCTCCGAGAACTCATTGAAGCGCGTTGCAATCTCGCGCGCCAGAGCGCGGTGTTCCTCCTCCAGCCGGTCGAGATCCCCCCAGACCGGACTATCCCGCGGCAGCGCGGTGAACGCGGCGGCCGAGCGCAATTCGAATATCTCGCGGATCTCGGTCAGTTCCAGCGCGAAGGCGCGTGTAAAACCTTTCAGCACCCAATGGCTGTTGCGGCGTTTCTCGATCAGGCCGAAACGGGAGAAGCGGATCAGGAACTCGCGCACGCTGGTGGTGCCGACACCGATCTCACGCGCCAGTTCGAGCTCGTTGATCTGCATGCCGGCCTCGGCGCCGCCGGCAAGCAGCCTCCGCATGAACGACCGCTCGATGATCTCGGCCAGTGTGTCGGTCTCTTCCTCGGGGAAGAAATCGTCGGGATGCGGGTCGCGCAGCACCGTCTTGGCGCGCTTGTTCCAGGCGATCAGCCCGGTTTCCTCCATACGCGCCAGGATGCTGCGCACGGTCGTGCGGCTGACGCCGAGCAGCGCGCCCAGCTCGGGTTCCGACGGCAGGCTGCGCGTCTCGTCGAGCAGCCTGAGGCACCGGTTGTAGGCATCCTTGTAGACGTTGTTGCTCTTCGACATCCCTGACCCATTCATCCCCGCGCTTGCGGCGGCCGGCTTGAAGCGCAATATGATCTTCCCAGGACCCTGAAAGCAGGAATCGCTTTCACTGGGCCAGGCTCATTGTTTCCAGCGCCACCAAGGGCCGACCCGAGCGAAAAAACAATTGACGCAAAACTGTTTTTTCACGATAAAAGACATTATCTCTTAACAGGCGCGTGTCAATCCGCGCATCCCAGGATCACCCAGGAAACGCCCGTGAACGCCTCGAACACCATTCTTCTATCTCCCGCCGACAATGTCGCCGTTGCCAATGGCCGTATCGAGATCGGCACCGCGCTGCCGGGCGGCGCGCTCGCTGCCGCCGTCATCGAGCCTGGCCACAAGGTGGCGATCAAGCCGATCGCCGCGGGTGAAGCCGTGGTCAAATACGCCCAGGCGATCGGCCGCGCCACACAGGACATCGCGCCGGGCGAGCACGTCCATTCGCACAATCTGGTTTTCGAGGCCGGCCGGCTGCCGGTGGTGCCGCCGAGCGAAGCCGAGCACGCAACCGAAGCTGACCGCGCCCGCACTTTCATGGGCTATCGCCGAGCCGATGGCCGCGCCGGCACGCGCAACTTCATCGGCATCATCGCCAGCGTCAATTGTTCGGCCACCGTCTGCCATTCGATCGCCGACACGGCCAACAGGACCTTGCTGCCGAAATATCCCGGCATCGATGGCTTCGTGCCGATCGTCCATGGCCAGGGTTGTGGCATGAGCGGTACCGGCGACGGCATGATGGTGCTGCACCGGACCTTGGCCGGCTATGCCCGCCATCCGAATTTCGGCGGCGTGCTGATGGTCGGCCTCGGCTGCGAGGTCAACCAGCTCACCCTCTACGGCCAGAAGGGTGCCGCCGCCGGCAAGCGCCACTTCAACATCCAGGATGCCGGCGGGTCGCGCAAATCGGGGGAAAAGGCGATGGGCGTGCTGGCCGAGATATCAGAGGAAGTCGGCCAGTTGAAGCGCGAGCCGATTCCGGTCAGCGAGATCGTCGTCGGCCTGCAATGCGGCGGCTCCGACGGCATGTCTGGCATCACGGCCAATCCGGCGCTGGGCGCGGCGGTCGACATTCTCGCTGGCGTCGGCGGCATCGGCATCCTCTCCGAGACGACGGAGATTTATGGCGCCGAGCATCTGCTCGCCTATCGTGCGGCGACGCCCGAGGTCGCCAAGAAGCTCGATGGCTATGTGAAATGGTGGGAAGATCACGTCGCCAAGCATGGCGCCTCGATCGACAACAACCCCTCGCCCGGCAACAAGCGCGGCGGCCTCACCACCATCCTGGAAAAGTCGCTCGGTGCCGTCGCCAAGGGCGGCCAGACGCCGCTCAACGGCGTGTTCGGCTACGCCGAGAAGGTCACCGGCAACGGGCTGGTGTTCATGGACACGCCCGGGTACGACCCGGTCTCGGCCACGGGACAGGTCGCGGGCGGCGCCAATGTCATCGTCTTTACCACCGGCCGCGGCTCCTGCTTCGGCTGCCGGCCGACACCCTCGATCAAGGTCGCCACCAACTCGACCATGTATCACCAGATGGAAGAGGACATGGACGTCAATTGCGGCGTCATCGCCTCCGGCGAAAAGACCATCGCCGGCATGGGCCGCGAGATCTTCGAACTCATCGTCGAGACGGCTTCGGGCCGCAAGACCAAGAGCGAGGATTTCGGCTATGGCGACAACGAGTTCGTGCCCTGGCATCTCGGCGCGACACTCTGAAATTCAAGCAATATCTGATAAACTTGCCGGGCTGGACAACGGCCGGGAACGGGGAGGTTGTGCATGGAAAGACGCCGCATCGGCCAGACAGCGCTGGAGGTCACAGAGATCAGCTTTGGCGGCGCCGCGATCGGCGGCCTCTACCGCGCCTGTTCGCGCGAGGCGGCGATGGAAACGCTGCAAGGCGCCTGGGAGGCGGGCTTGCGCTATTTCGACACCGCGCCCTTCTACGGCTTCGGCCTGTCGGAGCGTCGCTTCGGCGACTTCCTGCGCTACAAGCCACGCGATTCCTACGTGCTTTCGACCAAGGTCGGCCGCCTGTTCCGCCCGGTGCCGGAAGACCAGGTTCCCGACCACTCCTATGTCGATCCGCTGCCCTTCGCGCTGGATTACGACTATTCCTATGACGGCATCATGCGGTCGGTAGACTTCAGCTATGCGCGCCTCGGGCTAAACAGGATAGACATCCTGTATGTGCACGACATCGGCGTCTACACGCATGGTGTGGAGAAGACCAAGCTGCATTTCCGCCAGCTGATGGATGGCGGGCTCAAGGCGCTTGAGGAGTTGAAGCGGGCCGGTACGATTTCCGCCTATGGGCTCGGCGTCAACGAAGTCCCAATCTGCCTTGACGTGATGCGCCGGGCGCCGCTCGACTGCATCCTGCTCGCCAGCCGTTATTCCTTGCTCGACCGCAGCGCGGAAGCCGAACTGCTGCCGCTGTGCCGTGCGCAACAGACGTCGCTGGTGATCGGTGGCGTTTTCAACTCGGGCATATTGGCGACCGGGCCGGTGCAAGGCGCCCATTTCGACTACCAGCCCGCCAGCCACGATGTGCTCGACCGTGTCGACGCCATGGAGAAGATCGCCGGTGAAGGCGGTTATCCGCTGCCGGCGGCCGCGTTTCAGTTTCCCTTGCACGAGCCAGCCGTCGCCACCGTGCTGACCGGCACGGCAAAATTGGCGAACCTGACGCGCAACCTCGAACTGCTCGATATCGACGTGCCGGAGACGGAATATGCCAAGTATCGTCCCTACACGGTGGTGCAGGAACTGGCTTGAGGCCCCGTACTTCGCGATGTCCATAGGGTCAGGGGCCGACTTCACAATGTCGCGATCCAGAAAAGAACGAACATTCCATATTGACTGGCATATGGAATTAATATTCCATACGTTCTCGGAACGGAAACGGGAGCGCCTGACTACGACAAGGGAAGGAGCCGCGCTGGTAGGCGAGGCATTGTCAGGCCTTTGGAGGACTGACTGGAAACACCGCTTGCATCGGCTGGATCGATGCACTATCAAAACAGTGCAACTGTTTTTTATTGATAAAGTTCCGTTTGGGCCACGCCTATCCGAACGGAGCTAAACCTTCACCAGGCGACTTAGGGAGGAACCTAATGAAATTCGTGACCAGCCTTCTCAACCGCCGCGCTTTCGTGGCCCTGGCAGCAGCGTCGATGCTTGCCGGCGCGATGCATTCCGCGCCCGCCTCGGCGGCCGACGTGACCATTCCGATCATCGTCAAGGATACGACCTCTTTCTACTGGCAGATCGTTCTGGCCGGCGCCCGCAAGGCCGGCAAGGATCTCGGCGTCAATGTGCCGGAGCTCGGCGCCCAGGCTGAAACCGACGTCAACGGCC
>NZ_RZSJ01000789.1:0-2193 GCF_003998025.1 Mesorhizobium sp. M8A.F.Ca.ET.021.01.1.1 | reverse complement strand
GTGCCGGGCCGATGGCATCAAGGTGCTGCTGACCGGTGAAGGCGCCGACGAACTCTTTGGCGGCTACGACTGGCAGGAAGCCAGCCTGAAATTGTGGCGGCCCTGGTCCTGGCCGAGGCGGCTGTTTCTTTCGAAGCGAAGCCTGACCCGCAAATTCGAGCGCCAGCGTCATGCCCCGTTCCGCACATCGATCGCGGGTGGCCATGCCTGGGATCGCAACATCGTGCTCAGGGCGCTTTCGCCGGAATTGAATTTCCTTCAAGCGAAGATCTTCGACCGGCTCGAGCCGGTGACGCCGCTTGGCGACCGCGCCTTCCTCGGATGCTGCCTTCACGACATGTATTCGCATCTGCAGGATCTGCTGAACCGGCATGACCGGCTCAGCATGGCGGCCTCGGTTGAGCTCAGGGTGCCGTTCCTCGAGAACCGGCTGATCGACTTCGCGATCCATCTGCCTCGGCGACACAAATACCGCCAGAAGCAAGGAAAATGGCTTTTGAAGAAAGTCGCGGAAAAACACATTCCACTTCAGAACGTGAGGGCCAGGAAGAACGGTTTCCAGGTATCGGCGAACTTCACAGCCGGCACCGAGTCCCTGTTGCATGGCGGCTTTCTGCGCGATGCAATGAAGTGGCCGGCATCTTCGGTCGCGGACCTGATCGACCTCGCCAGGCGCGATCAGGCCTCGAGGCTTCGGCTGGTGGGAATGGAGCTTTTCCTTCGTCTCCATGCCGGCGGCCAATCCACCGGCCACCTGACCGAGGCACTGCACGCGGCCGTCGCCGAGGCGCGCTGAAACGTCAGGTTGGAGGCGTGTGGCCCTTCGCTATCCCCTTGTTGGACCATGATCTTCCCCGCAAGGCATTCGCGCTTTGCGCCGCGATGCCATAGTTTCGGCAAATCATGCGGGGAAACGGATCACCGCAAGGATCAGCGCGCCGTGGCAGGAACCCACCGATGATTGACGAAAAGCCGGAAAGCGAAAGCGTCTCGGCGCTGGCGCCGTTCCGGCACGGCATCTTCCGCGCCGTATGGGGCGCAAGTCTCGTCTCCAATTTCGGCGGCTTGATCCAGGGCGTCGGCGCCGCCTGGATGATGACCACCATCGCCACCTCGCCCTATCAGGTCGCCCTGGTCCAGGCCTCGACCACCTTGCCGATCATGCTGTTCGCGCTTGTCGCCGGCGCCATCGCCGACAGCTTCGACCGCCGCAAGGTGATGCTGGTCGCCCAGACCTTCATGCTGGTCGTTTCGGTGCTTCTGACCGCGTTCACCTATCTGGACCTGATCACGCCGTGGACGCTGCTGGCCTTTACCTTCCTGATCGACAGCGGCACGGCGCTCAACAGCCCGTCATGGCAGGCCTCCGTCGGCGACATCGTTCCGCGCAACAAGGTGCCTGCCGCCGTGGCGCTGAATTCCATGGGGTTCAACCTGACCCGCAGCGTCGGCCCGGCGATCGGCGGCATCATCGTCGCGGCCGCCGGCGCGGCCGCCGCCTTCGCGGCGAACGCGGTGAGCTATATCGGCCTCATCGTCGTGCTGGCACGCTGGAAACCGGATCTACCGGTCTCGACCTTGCCGCGCGAGTCATTGGGGGCCGCCATGGGCGCCGGCCTGCGTTACGTCGCCATGTCGCCCAACATCGGCAAGGTGCTGGTCAGGGGAGCGGCCTTTGGCTTCAGCGCCGGCGCGGTGCTGGCGCTGCTGCCGCTGGTGGCGCGCGACGTCGTCAAGGGCGACGCGCTGACCTACGGCATCATGCTGGGCGCCTTCGGCATCGGTGCTGTCGGCGGCGCGCTGATCAGCGTGCGGCTGCGGCAGTTGCTCTCCAGCGAGACGATGGTGCGCTGTGCCTTCGCCGGCTTCGCTGCCTGCGCCTTCAACGCCGCCATCAGCCAGCATGCCTGGCAGACCTCGCTCGGCCTGCTGGTCGGCGGTGCCTGCTGGGTGATCGCGCTGTCCCATTTCAACGTCACCGTGCAGATGGCGACACCGCGCTGGGTGGTCGGCCGGGTCCTGTCTGTCTACCAGACCGCCACCTTCGGCGGCATCGCGCTGGGCAGCTGGATCTGGGGTGTCGTTGCCGATGCGCATGGCGCCGAGACGGCGCTGATCGCCGCGGCCATCGCCATGCTGGCCGGCGGCGCCATCGGCCTCGTGCTGCCGCTGCCGCAGCAGCAGGTGCTCAAC
>NZ_RZSJ01000788.1:0-2195 GCF_003998025.1 Mesorhizobium sp. M8A.F.Ca.ET.021.01.1.1 | reverse complement strand
CCAGCCGGCGTGCCGTCATTTCGTCGGCGTCGGCATTCGGGTCGATTTCCGTCGAGATCGCCCGCCAGGCCCGCGACAGGTCCTCGCGCACCGGCAACGTGGCCATTTCGAGGGCTTCTCGCGAAAAATCGGCGAAGGATTTGCCGAGCAGCGGCAGGTCGAGCAGCCATTCGCCGGGGTAATCGACGATGTCGACCGACAGCTTGCCCGACGAGAACATACGGTTCCAGCCGGAGGCCGATTCATATTCGATCGTCAGCCGCAGTTCAGAGATGGCGCGGGTCGAGTCCGGCCAGACGCGATCGTTGACCAGAGCGGCGATGTGGTCCTCGTACTGAAAACGCGGCACGGCGTCGTCGGGCTGCTGTTCGAGGAAGGCGCGCGCGATACGCCCCGATTTCTGCGCCTCGAACAGCGGCAGGCGTCCGCCGTGGATCAGATTGTGGACGAAGGCCGAGATGAAGACGGTCTTGCCCGCGCGGGATAGACCCGTGACACCCAAGCGCAGCGATGGAGAAAAAAGTCCGGTGGCACGTCCCGACAATGTGTCGAGGGCAATTCTTGCCTCGTCGGTGAAGGTGGTCAGCGATGATGCCAAAATATGCTCTCTCGGACTTGCGTCCGCCCGATATAGGCGGTGGAACCCGGCTTTGAAATGGCGCTGGACATCGGCATCAGAGATCGGCCGGTGTCAGGAAGGCTTCGAGATAGCCCGCTCCCTGGGCCGCTTTCGCCAGATTGCCGGGGAAACGGACGACGGCGAGGCCCGAGGTCGGAAAGCCATGATTGAGCATTGCCCGCTCCGTCTCGCCACCATCGCCCGAAACCGCCATGGCGAGATCCTCCGTCATCGGGTTGTGGCCTATGACCAGCAACGAGCCGGATCCGCCATGATCCCGGACGAGCCGGAGATAGCCGGCCGCGTCTTCGCTGTAGAGTGTGTCGAAAAACAGCACCTTGCCCGTGTCCGTCTGACCGGCCAGTCCCTCGAGCGTTTCCCTGGCGCGTTTGGCGTTGGAGCACAGCGTCAGGTCCGGCACATAGGAACGGGATCGCATCGCGGCCCCCATCTTTTCGGCATCGGCGCGGCCGGATGCGTCGAGCGGACGATCGAAATCACGCATGCCCGGCAAGGCCCAGCCGGCCTTGGCGTGTCGCAACAGATAAAGCCTGCTCACTCAACCTCCAATGACGCCCGAAAGCCGAAGTCCTGCCGCGATTAGCCACAAGAAAAGCATCGCGCACAATGGTGCACGTTCTTCGGCGCGGCGAATCACTTGCGGGGGCAAGCGGCGAAGATCGTCCTACTTTCGCCATCGAAACAGATCTATCCCGCTCCGGGGAAGGCTGCGGGCGCACTTTAACAATTGCGTGAGCCGGTGGCTGATTGCGCTTGTGCAGGCGTCTGGCGGCGAATATATAGGCGCCAAATTTGGGGCTGTTTGGGTGAGTCGAATGAACGACATCGTTACCGCCGATTACGTACCCTCCGAAGACGAGCCGTTCATGAACGAACGGCAGAAATCCTACTTCCGCCTAAAGCTCGTCACCTGGAAAAATGACATTTTGCGCGAAGCGCGCGAAACCCTCGAAATCCTGCAGCAGGAAAACGCCAACCATCCCGACCTCGCCGACCGCGCCTCTTCGGAAACCGACCGCGCCATCGAGCTCAGGGCCCGCGACCGTCAGCGGAAGCTCATCTCGAAGATCGATTCGGCACTACAGCGCATCGACGAAGGCACTTATGGCTATTGCGAGGAGACCGGTGAGCCGATCGCGTTGAAGCGGCTCGACGCCCGCCCGATCGCTACCTTGTCGATCGAAGCGCAGGAGCGGCATGAGCGCCGTGAAAAAGTCTA
This sequence comes from Mesorhizobium sp. M8A.F.Ca.ET.021.01.1.1, assembly GCF_003998025.1. Lineage (NCBI taxonomy): Bacteria > Pseudomonadati > Pseudomonadota > Alphaproteobacteria > Hyphomicrobiales > Phyllobacteriaceae > Mesorhizobium > Mesorhizobium sp. M8A.F.Ca.ET.021.01.1.1. The sequence continues at coordinate 336 of NZ_RZSJ01000788.1, read as the reverse complement.
TCGCGACGACTGACAGTAGCGCTGCATCGATTTCCAAATGGCCGGTTTTCCGGCCATTTTTGTTCGATGTCGCCGCGCATGCCAAAGCGCGCTTGAACATCGACCGGTTCAATTCACCGGCAGGCCACCCTGGGCGCAAATCATCTCTTCTGGCTTGAGAGTTCGCCCAAAAGCCTCGTCATTTCATCATCGAGCGACGGCGGCGCCTTGGCTGCCGGTTTGGCCGCCGGACCGCCGGACCGTGGTTGGTCCAGCGAAACCTCGAGTTCCTTCATCAGCGTGTCGTCGATGCTGTCCTGCGGCGGCCAAACCGGCAGCCAAGGCGCCGCCGTCGCT
>NZ_RZSJ01000787.1:0-2200 GCF_003998025.1 Mesorhizobium sp. M8A.F.Ca.ET.021.01.1.1 | reverse complement strand
TGAGGGCGGATACCGCCCCACGGGGCTCATAATTTCCGCCACTCCTGGTGCGCGCATTTCGTCGAGGTGCGCGTCGACGAGGATTTCGGCACGGTGCGCGTGTCGCGCGTGGTTTCGGCGCTGGATTCGGGCCGGCTCTACAATCCGAAGCTGGCCGAAAGCCAATGGAAGGGCGGCATCATCATGGGCATCGGCCAGGCGCTGCTCGAAGAAGGCATCGTCGACCGCCGCCACGGCCGCATCGTCAACAACAACCTCGCCGACTATCTCGTCCCCACCAATGCCGACATCCCCGACATTGAGGTGATCTCGGTCGGCATCCCCGACCTGCATTCCTCGGTACTCGGCGGCAAGGGCGTCGGCGAACTGGCGATCGTCGGCATGGCGCCGGCCATCGCCAATGCGGTGTTCCACGCGACGGGAAAGCGGATCAGGGATCTGCCGATCACGCTGGAGAAGCTGATCTGAGCGCGTAATCTCCCCCCCCGAGGGGGAGATGTCGCCGAAGGCGACAGAGGGGGTCGTCTCACGTGAAGCGCTAACCTCCGATCGTCGCAAGAAAGTCGCGCCCAGTCGAACCGACCCCCTCTGGCCTGCCGGCCATCTCCCCCTCGAGGGGGGAGATCACTTTCCCTACCATTCCAATGCGAACGCCAGCTTGCCGAAATGCAGGCCGCCGGCGGCCATGTGGGCGTAGGCTTCGGTCGCTTGACCAGGTGAAAACACCTTGTCGACCACCGGCTCGATCCGGGCCGCGCCGATGGCGCGGGCGGCGTCGAAAAGATCGGACACCGATCCGGTGTTGTTGCCGACCACCTTCAGCGCCTTGATGATGATCGGCAGCAGGTTGATCGTGGCTTCGGCGCCGGTGACGAAGCCGATAGTGAACAGCGTGCCGCCGGGCGCGGTGGCGTTGACGGCGCGGGCGAAGGTGGCGGTGCCGCCGGTCTCGACGACAAGATCGGCGCCGCGGCCATCGGTCAGTTCCAGCACCTTGCCGTCCCAGTCTGATGTCGCGCGGTAGTTGATGAGATGATCGGCGCCGAGCGCCTTTGCCCGCTCCAGCTTTTCGTCCGACGACGAGGTGATGATGACGGTGGCGCCGGCGGCTTTCGCCAGCTGCAGGGTGAAGATCGAGACGCCGCCAGTGCCAAGCAGCACGACGACCGAGCCCGGACCGACATTGGCGGCGCGAATGGCGTTCCAGGCGGTGGTGCCGGCGATCGGCAGCGTCGAGGCCGCCTCGAAGGACAGATGCGCCGGGACCGGCACCACCGAATTTGCCGGCAGCGCGACATATTCCGTCAGCGATCCAGGCAGCGAAACACCGCGCATCTGCGTCATCTCGTAGGGCCGCGGCGGCCCGCCGATCCAGCGCGGCTTGGCATGCGCGACGACGCGATCGCCGATGGCGAGCCTCGTAACGCCCTCGCCCAGCGCGACGATCTCGCCGGCGGCGTCGGCGACGGGGATGAGCGGGAAGCTAGGCCCGGGATAGTTGCCGCTCGCCACCGCCACATCGACGAAATTGAGGCTCGCCGCACGCTGGCGGATCAGCACCTCGCCGCGCTGCGGTTCGGGAGTTGCAACGGTGGCGGCGCGGAAGGCGTCCAACCTGGGCTGGCTGAGTTCGATGGCTTTCATGATTTCACTCCGGTGGAACGATTTGATGGATTGAGTGAACCTATTTGCTGCGCTATCTCTGGATAATCTTTGTTTTCTGCAATTGAGAACTGTGAATAATGCAGCAATCTCACGAACCCGCGGCCCTTGCCGAGATGGCTGCCTTCGCCGCCATCGCCGAGGCGCGTTCCTTCACCAGGGCGGCGGCCCGTGTCGGGCGCGACGCGACCATCCTGTCGCGGCGCCTGCAGTCGCTGGAGGCGCGGCTGGGGGTGAGGCTGATCTCGCGCACGACGCGCAGCGTGTCGCTGACCGAAGCGGGTGCCGAATTCCTGGTGCGTGTGCGCGCCATTCTCGCATCCGTCGACGAGGCCGAGGCCATCGCGTCCGCGCATGCCGGGGGCGGCCCGCGCGGCCTGCTCAGGCTGGCGCTGCCCGGCACGTTCGGGCGCATGTGGATCGGGCCGCTGCTGCCTCAATTCCTTGCCGAATTTCCCGATGTCCGCATCGAGGCTGAATTCTCCAACCGCTTCACCGATCTGGTCGCCGAGAATTTCGATGTCGCCGTGCGGCTGGG
>NZ_RZSJ01000786.1:0-2203 GCF_003998025.1 Mesorhizobium sp. M8A.F.Ca.ET.021.01.1.1 | reverse complement strand
AATCTCGTGCGCGTTCCGGTCACCGGCCGTTTTCGCGCCATGGACACGGCAGCCCTGGAAGCAGCCATCATTGCCGACCGGAAAGCCGGCATGCTGCCTGCTGGTATTATCGCCTGTGTCGGCGGCACCAGCACCGGTGGCACGGACGATATTGCAGCGGTTGCGGAGGTTGCCAGGCGGCACGGGCTCTACCTGCATGTCGATGCCGCCTGGGCCGGGTCGGCGATGATCTGCCCGGAATACCGGCATTTCTGGTCTGGCGTCGAAGGCGCCGATTCGATCGTCTTCAATCCGCACAAATGGCTGGGCGCGCAGTTCGATTGTTCGATCCAGTTCCTGCGCGACCCCTCGAGCCATGTCAGGACGCTGGCCATCAAGCCCGACTATCTCAAGACGCACGGCCATGACGGCATCATCAACTACTCGGAATGGTCGGTGCCGCTCGGCCGGCGCTTCCGCGCGCTGAAACTGTGGTTCCTGCTGCGCGCCCATGGACTGGAAAATCTGCGAACCATGATCCGCAACCATGTCGCCTGGAGCGAAGGCCTCGCCACGCGTCTGGCAAGGGAGGTGGATTTCGAGATCGTCAGCGAGCCGATGCTGTCGCTGTTTTCGTTCCGGCACAAGGCGGCTTCGGACACCGATGCCGACGAGCACAATCTGCGGCTGGTCAATGCGATCAACGACGATGGCCGCATCTACCTGACGCAAACGAAAGTCGATGGAAGGGTGGCGATCCGCTTCCAGGTGGGCCAGTTCGATGCGACGGCGGAAGACGTCGACGCGGCTTTCACCGCCATTACCGAAATTGCACGCGCCGTGGCCTGAAAAAGGCTGGATCAAGGTCGCGCCGAGGTTCCCTCGTACAATCATCGGATTTCGTTAGCCGGCTTGTGCCTTTTCATCGGTTTCGTTTTCGACTATAAGCAAGAAAAACGAAAACGGGAGCTTGCTTGATGTATCTGTCGCCGCGCCATGCCGAGATCATCCAGATGGCTAAGGACAACGGCCGCGTGCTGGTCGACGATCTGGCCACGCATTTCAATGTGACGCCGCAGACCATACGCAAGGACCTCAACGATTTGTGCGACCAGCGGCTGCTTTCGCGCATCCATGGCGGCGCCTTGTTCCCGTCGGGCATCGAGAACATGGAGTATGAAGCCAGGCGCAAGATCGCGGCCGACGAGAAGGAAGCGATTGGCCGTGCGGCGGCGAGGCTGATCCCCGACAACGCCTCGCTGTTCATCAACATCGGCACCACGACGGAGGCCGTCAGCAAGGCGTTGCTCGATCATAACGGCCTGATGGTCATCACCAATAACATCAATGTTGCCAATAGGATGCGCATCTATCCTTCGATCGAGGTGGTGATTGCCGGTGGTGTGGTGCGCGGTTCGGACGGGGGTGTCGTCGGTGAGGCGGCGGTAGATTTCATCAGGCAGTTCAAGGTCGATTATGCTGTCATCGGTGCCTCCGCGATCGATCATGATGGAGCGCTGCTCGACTTCGATTTTCGCGAGGTGAAGGTGGCGCAAGCGATCATCGCCAATGCCAGGCATGTCATCCTGGTATCCGACCAGACCAAATTCGAGCGTACGGCGCCGGTACGCATCGGTCATCTGTCGCAGGTCAACACCTTCATCACCGATCGCTGCGAGATCGCTTCGGTGCGCAAGATCTGCCAGGAGGCCGAGGTTCAGCTGATCGAGACGTCGCCCGCCTGAGGTCTTTTGTCGTCTTCTCGCCGGCTTGTTCACCGGCTTGTGATATTTCGTTTGACATTCGTTATGAGTTCGAAATAATTCCGCTACGGTTTCGCAAAAGACCCAAAATGGTGCAGTGCGAAATCGTGGAGGAATTAAGTGGACCCATCTTCAGTCCGGGACATTTTCGTCATAGGCGGCGGTATTAACGGCTGCGGAATCGCTCGTGATGCCGTTGGCCGCGGGTTTTCGGTCTTTCTCGCCGAGATGAATGACCTCGCCAGCGGAACCTCGTCCGGTTCGACCAAGCTGATCCATGGCGGGCTGCGCTATCTCGAATTCTACGAATTCCGCCTGGTGCGCGAGGCGCTCATGGAGCGCGAGGTTCTGTGGAAGAACGCACCGCACATTATCTGGCCGATGCGCTTCGTGCTGCCCTACGCCAGGGGCCTGCGACCCGCCTGGCTGATCCGGCTTGGCCTGTTCCTTTACGATCACAT
>NZ_RZSJ01000785.1:0-2204 GCF_003998025.1 Mesorhizobium sp. M8A.F.Ca.ET.021.01.1.1 | reverse complement strand
GGCTGGGCGAGCTGCTGTTCGAAGCCGGCGACACGGAAGGCGCCGAGGCGTTGCTGGCAACGGCGCCCGAGGCCAAGAAGGACGCGCCGGCGCTCGCCGCCCTGCGCGCCAAGATGGCGCTTGCCGCGCAGGCGGCCGAACTCGGCAACCCGGCCGAATTCGAACGCCGGCTTGCAGAAAATCCCAAGGACCATCAGGCGCGTTTCGATCTGGCCATGATCCAGAACGCCAGGGGCGATCGCACCGCGGCGGCCGACAATCTGCTGGCCATCATCAAGGCCGACCGCGCCTGGAACGAGGACGGCGCCAGGACCCAGTTGCTGCAACTGTTCGAGGCTTGGGGCATGACCGACGAGGCGACGCTTGCCGCGCGCCGCAAATTGTCGGCGTTGCTGTTTTCCTGAGCCGGTTATCGGTTGTTTTGTCGCACAGGCTTGCGGCGTCGGGCCTGAGCGCCAGATAGGACAGGGCAGGGTTGACGCTTCGCAATCGAAGCGATCGGAGGAATGAGGTGCAAGCGGGAAACGCGCATTACCGGCTCGCCAAGGATTTGCCGTTGACGATCCCGATCTTTCCGCTCGAGGGCGCGCTCCTTTTGCCGGGCGGCCGCATGCCGCTCAACATCTTCGAGCCGCGCTACCTGCAGATGGTGGACGAGGCGGTCGCCGGCTCGCGTCTCATCGGCATCATCCAGCCCGGTCTCAATGGCGCATTGCGCGAGGATGGCGAGCCGGAGCTTTGCAATGTCGGCTGCATCGGTCGCATCATCGCCTTTTCAGAGACCGGCGACGGTCGCTACCTGATTTCGCTGCAGGGCGTGTGCCGGTTCCGCATCGCCCACGAGCTGACGGTCAAGACGCCGTTCCGCCAGTGCAAACCGGCACCCTTCCTGGCCGATCTCGACGAGGAGCAGGCGGCTGATGAAATCGACCGGCCGGCGTTGCTGCGGGCCTTTCGCGCCTATCTGCAGGCCAACGATCTGGAAGCCGACTGGGAAAGCGTCAGCCGGGCCGAAAACGCCATGCTGGTCAACGCGCTGTCGATGATGGCGCCCTATGGACCGGCCGAGAAGCAGGCGTTGCTGGAAGCCGCGGACCTGAAGACGCGGGCCGAGACGCTGATCGCCATCACCGAGATGACGCTGGCGCGCGAGAATGAGGATTTTGGCTCGAGCCTGCAGTAGGATGTGCCGATATTCAGCCGGGCTGACCTGAATCTCAACATATTGTCGGCGTGAAACCGGAAGAGGACCTGATGGCGGCGGATGGGCGTGACGGAAAGAAAACCAGCGTCGACCCGAAGCTGCTGGAACTGCTGGCCTGCCCGCTGACCAAGGGGCCGCTGGCCTGGGACCCTGAGCGTGGCGAGCTGGTCTCGCGGGTCGCCAAGCTCGCTTATCCCGTGCGCGACGGCATCCCCATCATGCTGCCTTCGGAGGCGCGGACCATCTCGGCCGAGGATGTGCTGTCGCCGCCGAAGCTGGGTGGGGCGGGCTGAGCGCGGGGCGCGGAGCATCATCGCTTCGTCATCCCAGGGCGGAGCAGCCGCGAAGCGGCGTCGCGGAGACCCTGGGATCCATGCCGCGACGTATGTGACGTGTGAAAGCGGGCCAAGACCAGCAGCCTTTCTCCAGGACAGGCACCATTCCGGACCGTCGCATTCCTTGGCCGATGTAGCGGCATGGATCCCCGGGTCTTCGCGACGGCGCTTCGCTCCTGCTTCGCCCGTGGATGACGAAGGCGCGTGGATCCGGTCTCGGTGCCTACTGAAAATTGCGCCCTTTGGGCATGACCCTTTCCGCCTCTTCCGACAGCATCGCAAAATCCTGTCCGTCTTTCCCTATTGCGGGTTGGCTGGAGCGGCGCGGAGGACCGGCTGCCGGCGGTGCGGCCGCACTGACCTTTTCCAGCAGCACGGTCAGCCAGGGCGTCAGATCCTCGATCTTCTCGGCGACGATATGGACGACACCTGATTCCGACTGCAGCTTCCCGGTGACCTTCACAAACCGGGCGCCCATGACGATGGGCCGGAAGCGGGTGAAGGTCCTTTCCCAGAAGATGACATTGGCGACGGCCTTGTCGTCTTCCAGCGTGAGAAAGATCGCGTTGCCCTTGCCGGGGCGCTGGCGCACCAGCACCAGGCCGGCAACGGAGACCCGCCTGCCGTCGCGCACGGAAGGCAGCCTGGCATTGGGGGCGACGCCG
>NZ_RZSJ01000784.1:0-2210 GCF_003998025.1 Mesorhizobium sp. M8A.F.Ca.ET.021.01.1.1 | reverse complement strand
GACAGGGACAGGCAGGGTCGCCATTGGCGGGCCGCCTGACGGCCGCGCGCTTCGGCGCCACCCAGCGTGCCGATGACCGCGCCGATGACGCCAGCGATCAGGCACACGATGGTGGCGCCGCCGGCCGCGCCGATCACCGCGCCAGAGAAGGCGCCGAGCAGGATGCGGGCGCCGAACTGCTGCGGCACCTTGCGGCTTGGCGTCGACGGCAGCTGGTCGGTGACCAGTTCGACGATGGCCAGGATGGTGAAGATGACGACAGCCGCCCAATGGCTCATGAAGCTCGCCCAGGTGCCGGCAACCGGCAGCCAGCCGAGATAGGCGCCCCAGGCGACGGCGGCAGGTGCCGTCATGGCGCGCAGGCCGGCAATGACGCCGATCAGGAGTGCAAGAATGTAGAGCATGGTCGATCCCCCTCGATCCCGGGCCGGGACGGCCCTGAGACGGCAGGCTACCATAGGCCGGATATTTGGCTAGGCCGCAGACTCATGAGCGCGCAAACGTGGTCGAGATGGAAGCGCCGAGCGAACATGCTCGGCTCCATGAGCCAATGTTTCAGTTGGCTGATGGAGCGTTGACCGCAAATTGCGCGGCGAAAGCCCTGAGATAAGCTGGCCGCGCTTCCCCGCGCGCCACATAAGCAGCCAGGTTTTGGTATTCATCCAGAATGCCTGACATTCTCAGTCGCAGCAGCACCGACACCATCAATAGATCGCCGGCGCTGAACGCATCATCGAGCCAGTCGGCGACGCCCAGATGAGCCGAGAGCCTGTCCAGCCGGGCGCGAACACGGTCCTTTACCAGCGGCAAGCGCTCCTCGCTCCAGGGCTTGTCAGCTTCGAAAATCCTTGCCGTGGTCAATTCGAGGACCGGCGGCTCGATGGTGTTCAATGCGGCAAACATCCACGTGATCGCACGGGCGCGCTCCTTGCGATCCTTCGGCAGCAGGCCCGCATGCTGCTCGGCAAGATGAAAGACGATAGAGCCGGTCTCGAACAGCGAGAGAGAACCGTCCTCATAGGTGGGAATCTGGCCGAAGGGATGGATGGCCAGGTGCTCAGGCGCCTTCATCCCCGCGAAGGAAACAAAACGAACCTCATAGGGCTGCCCCACTTCTTCCAGCGCCCAGCGAACGCGGGTATCGCGCGCCAGTCCCTTGCCGCCATCGGGCGATCGTTCAAAAGCCGTGATCGTGATTGTCATCGCGGTCGTTTCCTTGCCTGGGCGAATTTCTTCGGCCACTTATCGTGAAGACGAATGAGCCTGCCGGAAATCGACAGCGGTCTTGAACTATTTTCATTTGCTGGAGCAGGTCGCGAATGGCCGCTTCCAATCAAGGTCGTGATAGCACGGTGACCAATTCCGTAAGGCCGCGTATTCTGGCTTATGGGTTCACGTCCTGGTCCTTGCCTCGGCGCTGTTCGCAATGATGTCAAACGGAGGCACTGCCATGGTTCAGAGCGAACGCGCGAAAATGGCGGCCGGCGAATGGTACAGGTGCCTGGATGACGATCTTGGCGCGTTGCGCGCCGTGGCCGCGGATGCCGTGTTCGAACACAATACGCTGCCGCCCCGTCAGCGCGGGAACCTCGGGCCAGCCCTGCGGACACTGCTGGGCGGCGTGGGCGAGGGCGCCCGCATCGAGGCGCCTTTCCATTGCGCCTACGGCTTCAACATCTGTCTCGGCGACGGCGCCTTCCTCAATGCCGGCTGCACCATCCTCGATACCGCTTCGGTGCGCATCGGCAAAGGGACGCTGCTTGGCCCCAATGTGCAGATCTATTGTGCCGAGCACCATAAGGAGCCGGCAGGCCGGCAGGCGGGACTGGAGATCGCCAGGCCGGTCACGATCGGCGACAATGCCTGGATCGGCGGCAGCGCGGTCATCCTTGGCGGCGTCAGCATCGGCGAAGGCGCCATAGTGGGCGCCGGGGCGGTGGTGACGCGCGACGTGGCGGCGAATACGACGGTGGTCGGCAATCCGGCGCGGGTGATCAAGCGCGGTTGAGGTTGCTTTCGTCGGCAATCAATGCGACAGGGCGCCCGCCGTGCGCTCGTCCCGCTCGCTCCGCCTGGAAAATTCACGCCGGTACTGCGCCGGTGAGGTCCGGAGCCGCGCCGAAAAGTGCTGGCGCAGCGAGGTGGCGCTGCCGAAGCCGGCCTCGAAGGCGACGATGTCCATCGATTTCTCCGTCGCTTCCAGCAAGCGC
>NZ_RZSJ01000783.1:0-2216 GCF_003998025.1 Mesorhizobium sp. M8A.F.Ca.ET.021.01.1.1 | reverse complement strand
GACGTATGAAGCTCGTCCGCCGCAGCGCCGCGCCAACCAAACCGCTTGGCGCTGCGGCGGATGCATAGGGGGAGAACTGTTACCTATGTATCCGGTTCAATCTGTTACCCATCTATCGGCTGGACACTGTCATTGCCGGTTTCGCCAATCACCGGCGTTCAAAGGAGGGCGCCGGCATTGCCGCCAGCTTCCTTCTCCCCGTCACTATACGGGGAGAAGTGCCCGGCAGGGCGATGAGGGGCGGCGCCAACCCTGGCAATTTGCAGTCTCGATCAGGCCCGTTCGAGCGCGATGGCGATGCCCTGGCCGACGCCGATGCACATGGTGGCCAGCGCATAGCGGCCGCCGCGTTCCCGCAGCTCCAGCGCAGCCGTGCCGGAGATGCGGGCGCCCGACATGCCCAGGGGATGGCCGAGCGCAATGGCGCCGCCATTCGGATTGACGTGTTCGGCATCTTCCGCGATGCCGAGCTGGCGCAGCACGGCGATGCCTTGCGAGGCAAAGGCTTCGTTGAGTTCGATGACATCGAATTGTTTCGGCGTCAGGCCGAGCCGCGCGCAGAGCTTCTGCGTCGCCGGCGCCGGACCGATGCCCATGATGCGCGGCGCGACCCCGGCGGCGGCACCGCCAAGGATGCGCGCGATCGGCGTCAGCCCGTATTTCCTCACCGCTGCCTCGGAAGCAACGACCAGCGCCGCCGCGCCGTCATTGACGCCGGAGGCATTGCCCGCCGTCACCGTGCCGCCTTGCCGGAACGGCGTCGGCAGTTTGGCCAGCGCTTCGACCGTGGTGCCGGCGCGGGGATGCTCGTCCTTCGACACGACGACCGCATCGCCCTTGCGCTGCGGGATCGCCACCGGAGTGATCTCCTTCGCCAGCCGGCCATTGGCTTGTGCCGCGACCGCCTTGTCCTGGCTGCGTGCCGCGAAAGCGTCCTGGTCGGTGCGTGACACGGCGAAATCCTCGGCGACGTTCTCGCCGGTCTCCGGCATGGAATCGACGCCATACTGCTTCTTCATCTGCGGGTTGACGAAGCGCCAGCCGATGGTGGTGTCGTAAATCTCGGCATTGCGCGAAAAAGCAGCGTCGGCTTTCGGCATGACGAAGGGCGCCCGGCTCATCGATTCCACGCCGCCTGCAATCAGCAGTTCCGCCTCGCCGGCCTTGATGGCGCGCGCAGCGATGGTCAGCGCGTCCATGCCCGAGCCGCACAGCCGGTTGACGGTGGAGCCCGGAATCTCCTGCGGCAGGCCGGCCAGCAGCAGCGCCATGCGCGCCACGTTGCGGTTGTCCTCGCCGGCCTGGTTGGCGCAGCCATAGACGACGTCGTCCACCGCCTGCCAGTCGATCCCGGGATTGCGCTCAAGCAAAGCCTTCAACGGGATGGCGCCAAGGTCATCGGTACGTACCGAGGACAGCGAACCGCCGAAGCGGCCGATCGGCGTGCGGATATAGTCGCAAATATAGGCCTCGGCCATGTCAGGCAGCTTTCCCTTTTCCGGTCCCCTCATGCGCCGCCTTGGTGCGGGCCTGCAGGTCGCGCAATGTCTTGAGTTCGAGTTCGCTTGGCGCCGGCGTTTCGTCAAGCGCCTCGGCGAACTTAACCACCCAGCCACAGCTCTCCTGCACCTGCTGGCGGGTAACGCCGGGATGTAGGGACACGACCGTGAATTCCTTGCTCACCGGGTCCGGCTTCCAGATGGCCAGGTCGGTGATCAGCAAGGTCGGGCCAGCGGTATCGATGCCCAGCCGCCTGCGATGATCGCCGCCCTCGCCATGGCCGAACGAGGTGAAGAAGTCGATCTTTTCAACCATGCCGCGCTTGGTCTGCGCCATGGTGATGTAGATTTCCTTCGACGACGTCGCGATCTCCGGCGCGCCGCCGCCACCCGGCAGCCTGGTCTTGGGATGAAAATAGTCGCCGATGACCGTGGTGTTGATGTTGCCGAACTTGTCGAGTTGCGCCGCGCCGAGAAAGCCGATCGAAATGCGGCCGCCCTGCAACCAGTAGCGGAACATCTCCGGCACCGCGACGGTGGTGACCGCGGTTTCGCACAATTCGCCGTCGCCGATCGACAGCGGCAGCACGTCGGGCGCCGTGCCGATCGTGCCGCTCTCATAGATCAGCGTGATGTCGGGTGCATGCGTCAGCCGCGCCACATTGCAGGCAGCCGACGGCGCGCCGATGCCGACGAAGCAGACGTCGTCGTTCCCCA
>NZ_RZSJ01000782.1:0-2231 GCF_003998025.1 Mesorhizobium sp. M8A.F.Ca.ET.021.01.1.1 | reverse complement strand
ATAGTAGGTCGTGCCGATGAAATTCAGGCCAAGCGCGGTGTCGCGGTTGATCGTCCAGGTGGTGTTGCGCGACAGGATGTCGACCTCGCCGGACTGCAGCGCGGTGAAGCGCTCCTTGGCGCTGAGCGGCGTGAACTTGACCTTGGTGCCATCACCGAAGACGGCGGCGGCAACCGCGCGGCAGAAATCGGCGTCGATGCCTTGCCAGTCGCCCTTGTCGTCCGGCGCCGAGAAGCCGGCCAGACCGGTCGAGACGCCGCACTGGATGAAGCCCTTCGCCTTGACGGTGTCGAGCGTGCCGGCCGACGCGGCCGACGCCATCAGTCCGAGCGTGGCGACGCCGAGAATGCCGATAGCAATGTGTTTCATAACCCACAGACCCTTTTCTGTTTTTTCAGGCAGTGACCCTGATCTTTTCTCCCGTGTGAACGCAGCTCCCATCCCGGCCCATTCCCGGAACCCCGCGTCGCAAATCGACGCGCCGCCTCCCATTCACGAACAGCATCGAAGGCGATAATTCTCGTGAGGTCAAGGAAAATGACCGAATTGCAACGGGTTTGAAAATCGATTGTCCGAAATGCCTGAATTGCAGACAAACGCGCCCGCGATTTAGTCACAAGCGCGAATTGAATCGGCAAAGCTCATTTGCCGCGGATGTGAGCCGGTTCCGTGAAATCCATTGCCGGCAATACCTGAGTGTTACTGCCTCCAGCACGAAATGCATTGACGTCGCGGAATACCCCCGGCCGGCGATTGCCGGTCAATATTGCTCGTGAACAAAGCCGGTACGCAGGTCAAAGCGCGGGAAAGACGAGCCAGACGCCGATCGCAACCATCAATGCGCCGGAGATGCGCGGGATCAATTGCCCGGCCGGGACCATCTTCTCCAAGAGAACAAGGATGGCGATGCCGGCGATCCACAGGACGTTCATGACACCGCCGACAAACAGCAAGGCCATCAGCGCCCAGCAGCAGCCGAGACAATAGGCGCCGTGGCCGATGCCGAGCCGAAGCGCGCCGGGCGGGGTGGTGCGGAAGCCGCCATGGCTGGCCAGGAATGCGATCGGCGCCTGGCATTGGCGCAGGCAGACGCCCTTGACCGGCGTCCATTGATAGAGGCCGGCGGCGATCAGGACGAGGCCACCGAGGGTCGCACTGTTGGTAGCCATTGCCGGATCAAGCAAGGCGAAATGGGCGAGCACCCATTGCGCGCCGGTGGCCGCGATGCTGAAGACGATCCAGACGATGAGATAGCCGGCAAAAAACCATGCCGTCGACGCGATAGGCTGGCCATCGACCCGTGCCTTGCGGCCGACGCCTGCATAGAGCAGCAACATCGGCGCGATCGAAGGCGTCATCATGCCGACCATCATCACGGCCCACATGGTGAAGATGAAGACGAAATCGGCCGATGCCCAGGTCCTGAAACCCGGCGCCACGGCGGCGCCCATATCCATGCCACCAATATCCGTGTTCGACATGTCCATCCCGGCCATGCCGCCTGCCGCGCCGTCCGCGACGGGGACACCAGGCATGGCCATGTCGGCGGCGAGCCAAAGGACGTAGGTCCAGGCGAGAATGGCAATCACGACGAGCGCGGTCATCACGACCGCGCGGTCGCGCCGCAGCACAGCCTCGAGAGCCGTGTCGCCCATTGGATCAGGTCAATGCACGACGCCGCTCTGCGTGAGATGCAGATTGGCGAAATGGCTGTGCGTGTCGGCCACCTCGAACTTGATCGGGCCGGTCGCCTTGGTCCAGCCACGACCGATCTCGGCGATCGCGTATTCGAAGCCGTGCGGCAGGTCGATGCGCGCCCTGTGCTCGGCACCGGTGACCGGGTTCTTGATCGGCTCGCCATGGCCGTCAGTGACGCCCTTGACATGCAGCCGGCCGGTTCGCGCGTCGACGTCAACCTTGAAATCGATCGCGGCGAAGATCGGATCGTGGAATTTCTCCAGCGTGGTCGAAAAAACCTGGAATATCGTTGCGCCCGGCTCGGTGTCCTGGCCGCCCAATATGCGAAGCAGAGCTTCACGCTGGGCTTCGCTGGCCCTCTCGTCGATAACCACCGCGGCCTCGCCCCTGCCCTGGTGGATCGCGCCGGGCCAGCTGAAAATGCCGACGAACCGCAACCCGTCCAGCTTGGTGTCGCCGTGATGGCCGGTCTCGATCTCCATGCCGGCGACCGCCTGGCAGAATCCGTATGTCGGCATGGCGTTGAACTGGCA
>NZ_RZSJ01000781.1:0-2252 GCF_003998025.1 Mesorhizobium sp. M8A.F.Ca.ET.021.01.1.1 | reverse complement strand
GGCCGCAGCCGCTTGCCACGGCCCTCGATGATTTCGCCCATGCCGATCCACCCGGCAATGGTGGCCGCGACATTCTCGGCGACGCGCACCGCCGGCGCATGGGCATGGTCGATCGCTTGCGTCCAGTCGTCGGGCTCGTCGACGGCTCCGGCACCGATCGACGGCCACACCTCGACATAGCCCGGCGCATCGGTGCGGATCGCCTTGTGGTTCAGCGGATCGGGGTCGTGGCTGATGCCGCGCCGCACGGTCGGATCGGCAAAGACGCGGTCGACGGCGGCCAGCACATCGTCCGTGGAGCGGAACGACCAGGTCAGCTTGAGGTCGGCGAAGGATGCATCGGCCTCGCGCACCCGCCCGGCGAACAACAGCCGGCTGTCGGCGAAGGAGTCCGGGGCGGCACCCTGAAAGGAATAAATCGACTGTTTCTCGTCGCCGACGGCAAAGACCGTGCGGTGGACCCGATCGCGCGCACCGAAGCCGGCAAAGAATTCTTCCGCCAGCCGCTTCACCACTTCCCATTGATCCGGGCTGGTGTCCTGCGCCTCGTCGAGCAGAATGTGGTCGATGCCCTGGTCGAGCTTGTACTGTACCCACGGGCCGGCATCGGGCCGCGCCAGAAGGTTCACCGTGCGCGTGATCAGGTCGTTGAAGTCGAGAAAGCCGCGGCTGCGTTTCAGCACTTCGTAGCGCGCGATCAGCCAGTCGGCGATGGTCAAGGCCGCGCGTGTGCCCTCCAGCATCCGGAACAGCGCCAGCCGGTCGACGGTCTCCATGATGGCGCCGGCCGCCGAGAGATAGCGCTCGGCCAGGTCCGGCAGCCGGTCGGCCAGCGCCTTCTTGAAGGCCTTTGCCGGATCATAGGGATCGCCATCGGTCTTGAGGAAGGCTCTTGCCAGGAGTTGCAGCCGACGAACGGGATCGCCCTCGGCGAAAGCCTGGCGCGCATAGGGCAGGATGTTGTTCAGCACCGATCTGGCGTCGGTGGCTTCGGCTGCCTGGACAAAGCCGGCAAAATAGTCCGGCAGGAAGCCGGGCAGCGGCCATATCGACGCCGCTATGCCTTCCGCGGTCTGGCCGGGGCGGAAATGGAACTCATCGAACAAGGGCTGGAAGCCGTCGCGCCCGACGGCATCGAGGAAATCGCGCAACCCGTCGCGCTTGCGCACGATCTCGCCGAGCAGGGCGTCGAGACCAGCTTCGCCGCCGCGCTCCAGGACAGTGGCGAAGGCCTCGGCCAGGGCCCTGTCGCCGGCGGCCGAGATCATCTCGCGGCGCGCGGCGGCAAAAAGCGAGGCCTCCATCTGGCTGTCGAGCATTTCGAAATGGGCGGGGATATTGGCTTCCAGCGGGAACTGATGCAGCACGGATTCGCAGAAAGCGTGGATCGTCTGGATCTTCAGCCCGCCGGGCGTTTCCAGGGCCTCGGCGAACAGGCGGCGGGCTCTGCGCATGGTGCCGCGATCGGGCCGGCGCCCCTCCAGCGCCTCGACTTTGGACGCCAGCTCCGCGTCGCCAAGCGTCGTCCACTCCGACAGCGTGGAAAAAACCCGGTTCGACATGTTGGCGGCCGCGGCGCGCGTATAGGTCAGGCACAATATCTTCGACGGGTCGGTGCCGTTGAGCAGCAGCCGGATGACGCGCTGGGCAAGCACATGGGTCTTGCCCGATCCCGCATTGGCCGACACCCAGGCGGAATTGCCGGGATCGGCGGCGCGGGCCTGGCTCGAAGCCGTGTCGGTCGGGATCGGATAGGCTTTCTTCATGCCTCTCCGCCCTCGTCCCCGGCGTCTCCGCCGGCGGACCATTCGAGTACGCGGGCGAGGTGGTCGTAGTCGCCGTCGGTTTCGCCTTCGCGAAACGGCAGCGCGCGCGACAGATAGCCGGTCGCCGGGTCGGCATAATGGATCAGCAGCTTTTCCAGCCGCGCCCAGGCCTCTTCGGCGAGGTCGGCCGCGGTGCGTGGCTGGCGGTTGTGTTCGAGTATGGACTCCTCGAATACCTCGCCATTCGGCTTCAGCCTGATGAAGGCCAGTTGCGACGGCTCGCGCGCCCCCAGATCCTTGAACGCGCCACGCCTCAGCAGCGCGCCTTCCAGCGCCAGTTGCGGCGCCAGCAGCGTATGCGCCTGGGCCTTCGAAGGCGAGGAACCCGTCTTGTAGTCCAGAATGTCGGCCATGCCGCCGGCCAGCGCGTCCGGCGCGCGCGGGTCGGCCACCTCGGAGGAGAAGAGATGCAGGATGGCGTGAAAC